>JAKAUD010000028.1 GCA_021827885.1 Thermoplasmata archaeon
CGATTTTCACAACAGTACCGGGCCTTATAATCTCACGCCCGCTCTTCAGGATTTCATCGCCCTTTATGGAACCCGTGGTTCTTGCAACGGCAACCGTCACGGATTCGTCGATATCCGCATGCACGAACTTCTCCACGCTTGCATAATCTATACCCTCCTTCAGCAGATCGCTTCTGGAGATTATCCTCTCAATCCTCGCGATAACGATTACATTCCTGCTTTCCACGGATACATACTCCCATCTCTTCAGATCTATATCCGGCTTTACCACAAATCTTACCGACTCCGGCATGTTGTCTCCCACTGTATACCCGATTTCATATCCTGATTCTTGCACGCCTTTCACCCCTTGTTTCCGGCATTATGACACCGGTTTCCCTTTCAAAAGCCTTCATCAGTACCTCCTCTGTTTCCTCCCTGGTGAATTTTACCTTCCTGTCAACGTCCGAAAGCCACACATTGTGGATTTTCAATCCTGAATACCCCCAAACAATCATCCGTATGATCCTGTCTGTAATGCTGTCCATATCGGTTTCCCCCTCCATGAATATTATATCCACCTTCATCGGGGTATCATTCATTGCAGGGAGGATGTGCGTTGTGACCATTCTAACGGCCAATGCGCCCATATCTTTCTCCGTGATGACCGGATCGGAATATCCCGGAAACCTGGCAATGGATTTTATGATTGTGTGGTCTGTTATTGAATTCAGGTATTCCCTTCTTATTTCATCCTGATCCAGTGTTCTCGACCCCTCAAGCAGTTGTTTTTTGTACGCCTTCGAGTCCGAGCTCTTTGAAACAAACACAAGCCTTGTTCCCCTTTCCTTCGCTGTGCGCAGTAATTTCCCAACCGTTTCCTTATACTTCATGGGAAAGTTTTCCATGTCGTCTCCGTCAATTTTTTCAATGCTTGCAGTGAGCCTTCCAGCGGCCGATCCGTCCAGAAGCGCAATGCCCACATCCCTTTCTGAAATGCATTTTTCCAGCGAGATATGCTCCTGGATTTCCATGCACCTTGTCACATAGGTCTGCAGGCTGTAACGGCTGACCGACTTGACAGAGATTTCTGATGAGAGGAATTCCTCCTTTCCCGTTATACTGATTGCCCTTGTGAGTATGATCTTCATCCCATTGTAAAGTTCCCTTATGAATTCAGAACCGTCGGTTGCAGATACCACGGCTTCTGGCTTGAGCGGTTCAGGCAGTTTAAAGAATTTCCCTTCCATTAACCCCGCATAAAGTTCAGCCCTACTGGAGTTTTCAGGTATAACCAGGGCATCCCTGATCTTTTCACGGTTTTCTTTCAGGTATCCAATATATTCAGAATAGTAATTTGCCAATGATATCATTAAGCTGAACTGACTTTAAAGCTTTTTTAATGAATCGTGGGGTCAAGGGAAATTGCAACCGCCGTTTCTATGGATAGATAAAAGGATTGGCTGTGAAACAGAGGATGAACATTGCAATGGCGGCAACGCCGATGACAATATCCTTCCTTGACAACTTGCTATAATCGTCAAGCGCGGGAGGATGCGTTATTCCAAGGAATATTATGAGCATTGCCAGGAGCAGCCATCCCAGATAATTGAAATAAAGCCCAAGGAATATCATTACCAGGAAGAAGAAATAGCTTGCATACCTTGCCTTGCTTCCAAGCAGGCCGCGAATTACATGCCCACCGTCTAGCTGGCCAACCGGCATCAGGTTGATTGCAGTGGCGAATATTCCTACCCACACTGAAATTACCATTGGAAACAGGACGTGATGCTGCGATGCTGGAACACTTATTGAAAAGATGTTGTAAATAAAAGGAAAATTGAGGTAAAACGGTATAATGTGCTTCACAGGTATGAACACCTCCTGAAGATGGTTTGCGATGAACATTAGAGGAATCGCGGCAAGGAAACCAGCTATTGGGCCTGCGGCACCGATTTCAGTCATGGCCCTCTTGTTCGGTATGGGATCACGAAGGGAGATGAAGGCACCGAATGTCCCGATTGATGCTCCAATGGGAATGAATGGTATAAAAAACGGAAGTGAAGCCTTGACCTTGAGTTTCTTTGCAACTACGAAATGTCCCAGTTCATGAATGCCCAGAATCGTAAGTAAGGGCAGTGAAAAGAATATGAGGCTGAATGCCAGTGTTCTGCCTACTATATCCGGGCCTGCAATTACATAATTCTGGGAATAGAGGTACCCTGCATATACCGTAGATATAATTGTCAATACCAGCATTATTATATTTACGTAAACCGGGGCATATTTTTTTTTCTGGGCAAAGGTAACACCGATGAAATTTTCGGCTCCTTTCTCAATGAATGGCACATACCCTTCCGGGATAAGTTCCAGTCTCAGGCTTTCAAATGCCTTGCCAAAGTCCGGATTTTCGGATTCCAGAAAATAGAACCTCAGGAGGTTTGGCTCTGCAAATGCCTCATAAATGTTGAACCTGGACTTGACTGCGTCAGCAACATACCTGATCCGTTCGTCAACTTGCGGCGATTGTGTATTATCCATTGAAGTACCTTGATATTTTCCCCAGTCTAACGGGAATCATTCATTTTCCTGATTCCTCTGACCCTGCTGGGAATCTCTTTGCCTTCCTCTGATCAGCGCATCATGGCAGGATGACACACCCTATACTCGTGCTGGAGCCCATGGATAGGCAATTTATAGCCCTAAGTCGTCATATGCAGTCATGGATCGTGCATACTATATTTCAGGGCTGTTGATAATGCAAGAATACCTTAATAAACTTGCCAGTGCCAACTATGGAAATCGTCAATGAATCTATAGCTTGAATATTACTTCAGTTTTGATTAATCTTAATATGATTTCCCAGTCGCGAATTAATATCAAATGATCCATGATAGTGTCTGGATTTATGTGTGAATTTAAGGATACCTATTCCGAAATGTGTCTGTAGTTGCCATTACAGTTTAACCTATCTTTAGCGATCCACATAAGTGACTGTGTTAGATTATTTGGGGAGATAGTGGAAAGGAAGAATAGAGATTGTGAATGCAGAGAATATGGTATATATCTTTTAAATAGACAATAAATGGCGGGCTTCTTTTTGCCCATTAGGGTCGATCTCCTCCCGCTTTGAAATGCTAAAGAAACCAACTCTTATGAATGCAATGAATGGAAAAATAACAAACCAGAATATCGAGTCTTTTTGAACGCGATATCCCATTCTTATATAGGAAATGAGCCCTTAAAAAATTGGAACTTCATGAAGGGAAAATTTAGGATGCCCAATAAATCGTTTGCGGAATTTATTAGGCGATTCCTGTTTTCTCGTGTTAATTGAGCTATTAATCTATAAATCAAATTTTTCCATATATTGCTTCCTGCAAAGATCGATCTAAGATCAAATCTATTTCAGGCTTAGAATATTTCCTCCCATTGTGTTCACTCATTAGAAGTATTTCCTCAGAGGAAATTCTGTTTATAAACTCTTTAACGCGCTCAAATTCCGATAATGCTAAAACTTTGTCAAAAACCTTTTGGAACAGAAATGTCAAACTAGAAGTTGACACCCCAGTTTTAGTATCAATATTGAGGTAGTAACATCTATTCTTGTTAAAATCGTATATATTTCTAGTTTTCTCCTGAAGTTGGTTCATCCGTCTCATTATATACATAATTGGTGTTTCGTATCCTTCCTCATCTTCATTAATTTTTGTTGGAATCGTCGAGATTACTTTTACATCCAGAAGAAGAGATGCACACTTTCTGAATATTTTCATCCATGTATCATTTTCCATACTAAAACTATCTAGTTTCATGCATGAATCAACGGAAAATGATCTTGAGCAAATGAGTGAAAAAATTACAGTTTTTTCCTTATCGTTTAATTTGGTATCACCTTTGAAAACCCCAAAATATTTTCCTTGAATTTCGCTTAAAAATTTTTCGAAATTGATTACGCCAAGGTGTTCCTCTATACCGAACAACCCTTTTGCCGATAAAGCGAAGCATGACTCACAGTCTGCCCTCATAATGTAATTCTCTTCAAGGAGTTTCCAGATTACCTTAGCTGGAAACTCTTCGTAATCAATGTTTACAACTGATTGCCTCAGTAATTCAGCCCTATTTCCAGAGGATAATACAATAAATTGAAAGAACACAGACTCATCCTTTTTCATTTTGTTGGAAGTTGCTTTCAAGAAAACTTTATAAAAATAGCCTAGTATTTTATAATCAGTATCATCTATAGTTACCATTGTTTTATTTTCACCTCTTCGCTCGGACTAACGAGCAGTCCCAATAACAATTTTCCTTCCTCCCTAAGTTGCATCATCTTGTTCACTATTGGTTGCATCGTCGTTTCACTCATCGTTGCGACCTCGTCAAACATTGCCAGAATTTTCTTTCCATCGTAGTTCAATTTGTTCATAATGTAGGTGAGTTGACGTTGCCCAGTTCCCATAACTTGAAAATGAATCCGCGTACCATCCATAGCTATGAATCTTGAATTAATTAAGTCTACTTCTTTCAGTTCATATCTCCTGTCTATGTGGTTGACATACTTCATTCTGTGAGCTAAGTATAAAGAAACTTTTCTGAAATAATTATTGTTTGAAGCATCTTCTTTACCTTTGTATTTATCAATCAGCCTTTCCCATTCAGATATTTTTTTAATTAAGTCACCAATAGAATCCAAAAGGACTGAGAGTTCTCGCATTTTGCCCTGATATTTGTGAGGTCCCATCTTTTCAGCGTTTTTCAACTGATTTTCTAACATCTCAATTCTAAACTTATCTTTCTGTTCTTTTTCGGAAGAAACATTTATGCTAGATTTCAGATCTCTGATATCATTGTCTATTTTTTGCAAAGACAGTGTGCCAAACGCGTTCAACTCTGGGAATCTTAATAAAAGAACGTTATAAGCCTCCTGCACATCTTCTGGGTCCTCTATATTAAATTTTTTAAGTTCTAAAAAGAGTGATTGCAGCTGAGTTTTAAGTTCCATTTTCTTCTCGTTTAGCTCCTTACCACTTTCAGATATTTCTTCGTACTTACTATCTCTTTGGGCTGAGGAGATTTCCTTATATTTGGTTCCGATGAGTGTTGAGATTTCGTTGTATTCCGTGATTTTCTTTTTCAGGTCATTGATCCATTCTTTGATGTTTTTGAGATTTTTTTTCTTTTTGAAACTTTCTCGGTTAGAATTAACAAAACCCTCCAACTTTCCAACAAGGGTTGAGAAGGTCATTTCCATCCCAGGAATCTGATAATTGGAACTCATATTTTCTCTAATCCAAGAAACTAATTTATCATAGAATTCGACTTCGACGATTGAAGAATTGCCTTTAAACTCTTCTATTAACTCATCGCACTTTCCATCCAATTTATTTATAATCTCCAAATCCTCCTTAATAGAATCGGATGTTGGTGCTTGTTTCACCTTCTTTATCCAATTTGAGTAACCAGGAAAATCGGAAATCCCAGATACTGAAACGTTTTGTATTATTGTTCCTTTGAGATCTTTTACCTCTCCCATTATTTTGCCCCTTTCTTGAAGTTTCAACTTGAAGTCTCTAGCGTGTTCCCCCAATTCATCATTAGTTTTCCTTTTTTCTCTGTTGACATCTCTGCTTTCCACCCTGACCGAGTCGTATTCATTTTTGGTTTCTTTGTATTTTCTTAAGTAATAGTACTTTTGAAGTCGAGACAATTTCTGTTCTGATTGAGTTTTACCATTTGTGTTAAATGCCTGATCTTCTCTCACCTTTGAGATCTTTTTCTTAATCTCTTCAATGTCATATTCACTTTTTCTTCGTTCCAATTCTTTTATATTTTGGTTTACGAATTCCCTAAGTCGTGCGAGTTGTGCATTCCATTTGGTTTGTTGTAGTTTTACACTATTTGTTAAATCCTTTAGCCTTTCGAGTGGATTATCTGGAATATCATATATAAGTTCGTATTTTTTGTGAAATCTGTCAGAATCAATTAGCTTTTCGACCCCATTTTCGATTTCCTTTCTTATAATATCTTTCGTGTCGAAATTTTCCTTTTTTATAATGAAACCATTTTTTCCACTTTTATCGGTCAACCGAATCCAGAATGTCACCTTCTGTATTTCAAAATTTGTGAGAGCAAGAATCTGCTCTCTTAAGGCTTCGTTGACAGACTTTACATTTGGTTCAGCACCAAAAAGGGATAAGGCTATTAGATTCATCAATGTGCTCTTGCCAGCAGAATTAGGAGCTGAAATTACAGATATGTTTGAAAGGGGGCCCCTAATAACCATCGGGGTAAAAGTACGAATGTTAGACCCTTCATCTCTATCTATCTTATAATCAAACTCTATCAATGTGAATCAACCTCTTCCAGTAGCTTATCTACTATTTTTTCATCTTGCAACTCACTATCCAATAACTCCAAAATTCGCCTTTGTATTTTGTTTTCGAAGAATATATTTCTAATATCCTCCGATTCAGAATTACTCATTTTTTTTCTCAACCTCCTGAAAGATTCCAGCATATGGTAGTGGGAATTTAACTGTCCTAACCTGCGGAAGATTATGTATCATTGAAGCGCAAAAACCCTGATCCAAGCTAGACATTTCTTCTCTGTCCAATGGTATGAGCTTGGACATTCCCTGAGTATCCTCACTTCTGAACATAAATTTAGTATTTATCACATTAGAAAGTCCAGAAGGCATATCCCCAGGATTTTGAGATGCAAAAATTACTCCTATTTTCTCGCTCCTACCGGTCCTGCTTATTGTGTCCAAGTCTCCTAGTGCCTCCCTTGAACTATTGCTGTTATAGAACTGATGCACCTCATCAATGACTATCAAAACCGGAACTTTGTACATTTTTGTTTTTTTTCCTTCAACAATACGATGAAGCAAATCCCTAAGTAATATGGAACCAAACGTGAAACCATGATCAACATCCGCTATGTCGATGACTGACATCTTCCCAGCCTGAAGTATATCCTCTGCCCCCAGACTGGTAGCATTTTCATTATCAAAGAAATCTGAGGCATAATTTAAATTTCTAATGACGTTTTCTATGGTTCCAGCATGCATTGGAATTTCTTCTAATATCTCTCCTTTTGAATTCTTTGCCGGGTAGGAACGCATCTGTCTCCTGCTTATTATAAAGTCTGTAAAAGCCTTAAAAGTGAGCTTATCCGGAGATGTCTCCATCTGCTTATCTCTCCAATATCTGAAGATACTTGGAAGATTTTGTGCTGCAGTGTCTGTAATGTTGTCTAACAATCCAATGAACGCGTCAGCTTCTATTTTCCTTATATCGAAAGTCACTTTCTTATAAACTGATTCGTTATCTGATTCTGACCTAGGAATCGATGAGGCAGCAGGATAAAAAACACTAAAATTTTCTATTCCATGTCTATTTTCTCCCAGCGATTGCCACTCTTTTTGTGTTGCTTTAGATTCACTGTAAGTTGGGAAATTCATTCTAAGGAAATCATTGTCCTTCACATTAACAGCAAGAACTGCACCGCCTAGTTCCTCCACAAAATATTGTGACAGGTATTTCATTGCGGCAGTTTTTCCACTACCTGTCTTGCCGGTAATCATTATCTGGTGATAAAATGCATCCACCGGCATCTTAATAAATACTAATTTTTGATCTCTGTCCTTGAGAATCCTATTCTCAGATGAATATACTGTAGAAACAAAGATCCGTGGACCGACAACTGTATCCTGCTTCAATGCTTGATTTATTTCATCTATAGTGGACCTCTCAGCCTTACTAAGGGGATCAATATAATCAATCAAACCATCCTCTCTGGAACCGAGATCACGTACTCTATATGCGGAAACTACATTCTGACTTTTAAGATCCTCTTTCATTGCTGAAAGATCCATATCGATTACTAACGAAGATGGTGCATAGGGTACTTCTTGGTAACTCTTGTCCACCCTAAGTACAAATTTAGATCCTTTTGATTGAACTGTGAGGAATGCTCCTATAGGTAGCATTCCACTCTCATTAGATGATGAAACGAGTCTAACCAATCCTTCTTCTCCACTTCCTTTCAGTACTATCCATGTCATAATTTAAAACCTCTCTGAATTAACTGTTGGTGTCAAACCTGTGTATTTCAAAATAACTTTTAGATCAAACAATCCAAGTGTCTTTCTAGCAAATTTCTCTGCAATGACAATCGGTCGCACTTGTAGATTATCCCCTTTTCCATTTGCTATGAAATAATAATAAAGCAAATCCATTAAATCCGGTATGTCTTTCTTGAATTTTTCGTAAGTCTTTGGGTGTATTTCAACCCTCTGCGGACTTTTGTTGAAAGGTTTAATATAACAGAACTGTTTTGCTAGTTCGCTGTTTAACTTGTCTCTGTAAAGAAAAAAGTTTGTTCTCTGACCAGTATCCAAGTATAAAGATGACCAATGGAGATCTGAATTGAAATCATTTTTAATCTTACTTACTTTGTTGGTAACAAGATTACTAGAGCTATTTTTCACGATGAAAACCGGAAAAATTCCCTTTTCTATTAGAGCGTGATTCAATTTCACCGTCTGTGCGCTAAGATTCTTTCCGATTAGAGGGCCGTCAATTAACAATATGGAATTATTTGGAACATTTTCTATTAAAAAATTGCTTCTTTCTTTGGAATAATCATCATTTATTGCCTCTAAAGAATTATCACACTTCCTCATCGTTTTGTTTTCTTGCGCTAACTTTTCGGATCTTGTATAAAAGTGAAAGGTTACGTAACTAGATGATAGATAGTCATATTCGGCAAGTTTTATAATTGAATGAGATGTGAGGACGCCTTCTCCTTCCAAGAAGGATAGTTTAAAAATGGATTCGTCATAGGCAACTATGTTTCGTAACCCTTGATTTAAATCTTGGCCATTTCGTGCATCAAGGTTGATTTTACTCATTTCCGTTAATCCTTCTATTTCATATTCACTATATTCAAGATCGAATTCAC
>JAKAUD010000195.1 GCA_021827885.1 Thermoplasmata archaeon
TACCCCCACAGAAAGTATAATTCTCCCAATCTAAAAAGTCAAAGAAAGTTATTTTAGCAATAATTCAATGGAAGTCCGTGGCAGGTTCTGGAAAAAAGAATGACGTTATCGGTTTCTATCAGGATGAAATCACAGACAGGGAGTTTTACCTAAAACTTGCTGCCAATACAAAAGAACAAAAGATCAGGGATAGCCTTATCAGGTTATCAGAAATTGAAAATGAACATTCACAATTTTGGAGTGGGATTGCCAAGAGAAGGGGAATTTCGGTTTCCTCCACAAAGGCCAGGAAGGGAAAAATAAAAATTTTGCTTTTCCTTAGCAGGATAATCGGCCGGAACCTTACCATAAATATACTGGAAAAGGGCGAGATTGAAAGCATATTCAAATACAAGGGATATCTTGAAAAGAATGAGGCTAACGAGTCTGAAAGAAAAGAGATTTCCAATATAATTAATGAGGAGATCAGTCATGAAGAGATATTCCAGGGATTCAGCCCTGAAAAGGAAGAACAGCTTGAGAATAGCAGAAGCATCATATACGGAATGAGTGATGGACTTGTTGAAATTTTAGCTTCCATAGCAGGTCTGTCACAAATAATTGGAAGCAATATTCTTGTTGCATTGTCGGGACTCGTTGTTGCAGTGGGCGGAACGATAAGCATGAGTCTGGGTGCTTATCTTTCAAGAACCTCAGAAACAGAATACAGGATCTCAATGTTCAGGAAAGAACAGATGATAAAAGAAAGCCCAAAAAGGACAGAAGATATCAGGAAGGAGAGATCCAAATCCAGAAAAGCTGCGTCGACGGTGGGTGTGTCTTATATTCTTGGAGCAATAATCCCGATCGCTCCGTTTTTTTTCTTCACAAATATGGTGGCGCTCATAATTGCAGTCATACTGGTTGCAATTGCCCAAGCTATATCAAATTCTATTATAGCCCTATCGCTAAATACTAAGATTTCAAGGGCAGCTTCCAGGGCAGCTTTACTATCGCTAGTGGCGGCTTTTGCCACATACATTGTTGGATTTGCCTTCCACCAATATTTGAATATATATATACTTTAAAATTAAAAGAAAGGTTTTATTATCAATTTGTATCTTTTATAAATTGTCTCTTTCAATAATTTCAAGAAATCTTATAAAGAAATATGGGAACTCGAAGGCTTTAGATGACATTAATTTAGAAATTAAAGGGGGCCAGGTTTTTGGCATCCTGGGCCCAAATGGCTCAGGAAAGACAACTTTCCTGAAGATTATAGCCGGGGTTCTGGAAGCTACTTCCGGAGAAGTGCTTGTAAACGATCTTGACACTAATAAGGATAGGGAGCTGGTCAAAGAAATCGTTGGTTATGTTCCTGAAACCCCCACACTTTATGAATCATTGACTCCAAGGGAATTTCTTAATTTTGTTGCATCTGTCAGGGGGATCAATGAGGCAAAATTCAAGGAGAGGGCGGAGAAATTCTGCAGTGCGTTTAGCCTGACCGATAATCTTGATGAACCTATTGGCTCTCTTTCATTTGGAACAAAACAAAAGGTTGCAGTAATAGGTGCTATGCTCCACGATCCTGAAATCCTGGTTCTGGATGAAGCCATGAATGGCCTTGATCCAAAAAGTTCGAAGATATTGAAAACCCTTCTTAGGGACTTTTCATCCCGCGGGAAATGCGTTATTTTTTCAACTCATATCATGGAAGTTGCCGAAGATCTTTGTGACAGGCTAGCCATTCTCTATAAAGGAAAAATTATCACGGAAGGCACTCTTGAAGAGCTTAAGCGCGCATCGAATGATACTAACCTCGAAGATATTTTCCTCGGCGTTACGGGACAGGACCAGATTGGAAATATCGTGGAAACACTTAAAGAGGCCATGAAATCTTGAAAAAGCTTGATTTTTTCCTGAGCAGAAGGTTGATGATTGAGCAGAGATACCAGGCGCTCAAGTCCAACCAAACATTTCTCAGAAATGTGCAAAAATCAAAAAATTCAGGAAAATATGTTGAGAAGTTCGTCCTAAGATCATATTACGGCATATGCTTCTTCTTTACCATTTTTTCATTGCTTATTTCCGCTGAATACCTGATTAATGGAACCTCTGGATTCAGGCCATTTACTGATAGCCAGATTGGGTTTGTAATATTTCTGTACGCGCTTGTAGTAAGTGCTTCGAGCAGCTTTTTCTTCCTCAGTTCACTTAATTCTGAGAGGCTGATAGAACCTCTTGCCATACTGCCGGTAAAGATCAGCCCTTATATGATATCACTCTCGTGGTTTATGTTCACAGGTTCCGCAACATTCTTCATAATATTTCCCCCTATAGTTATCTCAGTTTTATTTTTCCACACGTATTTGAGCATATTCTTTGGAATCATTTGGGGAGGCATTCTCATCTTTACTGGATTTTCGCTATCATCACTTATTTTCATATTTTTGAACGCTAAGAGAAAAACTGCTGTCAGGAAAATGCGCAATGGACTTTCCAATGCGCTGAAACTACTGGCATTCGTCGCCGTTTTTTCAGTTTTTGATCTTAGCCTGTACTTCCCTCAGTTCGTTGATTATGTTTCACCAAATTTATATGGAACTGTCAGGTATTTTGTTCCCATTCTTGGCCTCAGATATATAGTGTTTGAAAGCAATCCCACTTTCTATTCCATATTGTTCTCTTCAATATCCACCTGCATTTATGCAGTAATTGCCCTCCTTTTGTTCATGTTTTCATCCTCGTCCATTACAAAATTGATGATGTCTAATGTCAATAGCACAAAGAACACATTTTCTGGCGCAAAGAAAGGTTTCAGGGTCAAATCCAAAGGCACTGCCCTTGTTGAAAAGGATATAAGAATAGTAACCAGAAAGATGCAGAATCTTACCCTGATGCTCCTGCCCCTGTTTTTTACACTTCCTACTGTTTTCAGTATTTATGCTACTGGAACCGTTGGTACCCTGAATCCTTCCAGTGCATACCTCGGCCTTCTTTCACTCCTGATAATTTCGGCCTCATTCTATTCAATGCAACTGATTATTTCTGAGGGTGACGGCCTTGAGAATCTCAGAATTTTGCCATTAACCGATTGGGACATAATTAAGTCAAAATTGAAAACAGGGCTCATTATTTTCAGTATTTTTTCTATTCCAATCATAATCATACTGGTGGGAATAATAAGGGCCCCTGATGATTTTCTTATAGAGATTGACCTGGCAATAGGCTATATTTTTGCAAGCATTATATCGCTTAGTTGGCTGTTGAGAAAGATTCCTAAAGATGCAATGACTGTTAACTTTTATTCCTTCAACGGAAGCCTTGGAATTATTTTCCTCTTTGGAGTGACCGCAATTTCTGCAGGTATTTTTCCGATCCTGGCCATTCTCATTTATACGTTTCTATCATATTCCATCTTTAGAGATCCATATGTATTTCTTATGTTAATCTTCATTTTCAATGTGACAGCATTGTATCTAATTTCAATGAAATATGAAAAATGATGTTTTGGGTTCATTTTATGTTTTCACGGGCATAGAGCTGGCGAAGATAACTTCCTGAATCCTTAAAGTTCAACTCGAAAATGTTATTAACACTCCACATATCCCCTCTAGCTACGTGATGATTAATGGTAGATGTTAAGAAAATACCTCCGAATGCCCTTGTTGAGGGATTAACCGATGAATTCAAAGGAATGCCGGATGTTAAGGTGCCGGAGTGGGTAGAGTTCCTGAAAGCAGGAGTACACAGGGAGAAACCATGGGAACAAACCGACTGGTACTATAGAAGGCTTGCTTCAACCCTGAGAAAGGTTTCTATCATGGGACCTGTAGGTACTGAGAAACTCGGTCAGGAATATGGAGGAAGTGTTGACAGGGGCTCAAAGAGATACCACCCCGCATCAGGAAGCAGATTCATAGTAAGGCACATGTTGAATACTCTTGAAACAATGGGATATGTTAAAAAAGATTCCAGAGGGAGAACTCTTTCCCCCAAAGGAATGTCTTTGATAGAGAAAACTTCAACTAAAGTAATGAAGCAGATAGTGGAAAAAAATCCAGATCTCAAGAAGTATCTTTAGAGGTGTCCCATGGAAGGGGATGACGAACTAGAGGAACTAAGACGCAGAAAGATGGAAGAAATCCAGCGCTCCAATGCCGAAAGGCAGATGAGCGAGGAACAGCAAAAAGCACAGGATGCAGAAAGAGCAAGGAGACAGCAGATACTGAGGCAGATACTAGACCCGGAAGCCAGAGAAAGGCTCGCAAATGTGAGGCTGGTTAAACCTGAACTTGCTGAAAATGTTGAAAATCAACTTATCCAGCTGCAAAGCATGGGAAGGATAAATAGAGTGATAACCGATCCAGAAATAAGAGAAATACTTTCAAAAATGACAGAGACCCGAAGAGAGACAAAAATAGAGAGGAGAAACAAATGAGCAGAAATAAAGAGTTCGGAAGGAAGATAAGATTAATGAAGAGAGTTAATTCCAATCGCAGAGTTCCAGGTTGGGTTATGATGAGGACAGGAAGGAAATTTACCCAAAACTCCAAAAGAAGAAACTGGAGAAAGGGGACACTTAAACTTTAGGTAGATTAAAATGGTAGAAAATCAATATTCAACTGAACTAATTCTAAACATACCCTTGAGGGATGCAAAGAAGGCCTCTAAGTCAAGGAGAGCCGATGTCGCAATTGAAGTAATCAAGGATTTTGTTGCGAGATTTACAAAATCGGAAAAGGAAAATATCTGGATTGATAACAAAGTAAATGAAGCTATATGGAAAAAAGGAAAATTCAAGATTCCATCCCATATAACCGTGAAAATAATAAAGCTGCAAGAAGGAACGACTGAAGTTATCCTCCCATAAAATGATAAGAAAAATATCCATTTTAACAAACAATTTTATAGGGATAAACGCAAGAGCCTGGGAAGAAATAGCTTTTATTCCCGCAAACTCTGAACCGCAACTGGAGTCAGACTTTCAGGAAGTATTGGGTGTCAAGCCAACAAGATGTTATCTGGACAACACCGGACTCATAGGAGTTCTCCTCACCATGAATAAGAATGGAATAATAGTTAATGGAAATGTTTCTCCAGAATATATAAAAGGCTTGATACCAGATTCTGACATCAACGTTGCAAGTGTAAATGACAGCATAAATGCTGTAGGCAATGATATAGTAACCAACGACCATGGGGCAATAATCCACGAAGATTTTTCAAAAAAGAGTGAGAAACTTATATCAGATGCTCTTGGCGTGGAGGTTGTTAGGAAAACCATAGGAGGAATAAAAACCGTCGGATCTGCCAGTGTGGTTACAAACAAGGGCATGTTAGTAAACCCTGAAACTACGGACGAAGAAATAGATTATTTAACAAAATTCTTTAAGGTTCCCGTAAAGATAGGCACCGCAAATTATGGCAGCATGTTCGTCGGATCATGCATAATTGCAAACTCAAAAGGGGCTCTTGTGGGTTCAAGTACAACTCCAATAGAAATCGGAAGAATTGACGATGTTCTTTGATGCAATTGGAGACCGTGTGCCAGCCTCTTTCTTAATGAACGATTAATTCCTGATAACCTCTGATTTTTTTACGAGGCTTTCCAGCCTGATCCCGTTTTCCCTTAGAAGTTCCTTTCCGCCTTCTTCTCTGTCCACAACCGTAATAACCTTTTCAACCTGAAGGCCATTTGATCTTAGTAATTCTGCGGCCTTCAAAACAGAACCTCCCGTAGTGACAACATCTTCTATGATATCAACTCGGGTTATTTTCTCTGGATTGCCGATAAGAAGCTTCTTCATGCCGTGGGTACTCTGCTTTCTTATTATAAAGTACGGAATGTGCATCTTGAATGCAGTAGCGACTACTATAGGAACAGCGCCCAGTTCAACTCCAGCCACTGATTTAGCCTCCACTCTGCCTACTATCCCGTCTATTATTGTTCTTAAAACATCAGGATCAGTGCAAGCATCCTTTATGTCCACATAATAATTTGATTTTCTTCCTGAAGTGAGCGTGAAGTCACCAACTTTTATAGCGCCTTTTTCCACCAGAATGTCCTTTAGCATATAATTGCTTGAATATACCTTAATATTTAATCCTTGGGCGAATAAATCCCATTTTTATCAATATAAATCTGACAAATATTCCAAAATTGTATGACGATTGTCATTATGAGTTTTAATGTTGATATTTAATAGTTTAATTGATAACTCAAAAAAACGAAATATTAATATACTATTTACGTTATGTCAGACATATGAAAGACATAGTTGATTTACTATATTTGTCGGCTGCAAAGGAGGATATGATACCTACAGTTTCAATCTCAGAGAACATGAGATGTCCCGAGGATGATGAGATTGACAGGCTTGCGATGGAGTTAAAGGTAAGAGTCAAAATAATTGGCTGTGGCGGGGCAGGCTCCAACACGGTAAACAGGCTAGCCATCGATGGTTTTCAGGACGCAAAGCTAATTGCAATAAACACAGATGCAAATCACCTTATGACCATGAAAACGCCTGTAAAGGCCTTGATTGGAAAAAATGTCACCAGAGGTCTGGGAGCAGGGGCCGATCCACAATTGGGAGAGGATTCAGCCATCGAAGACTTAGACTTAATGAAGAAAATTGTTGGACGATCAGATATAGTGTTTATTACATGCGGAATGGGCGGAGGCACCGGAACGGGAACCTCTCCAATCATAGCTAAACTGGCAAAGGAATCAGGAGCATTGGTTATCTCAATTGTGACTCTTCCTTTCTCCTCTGAGGGAAAAGTAAGGATGGAAAATGCACAGAGAGGCTTGGAGAAATTGGCACAATATTCAGACACAATCGTTGCAATACCCAATGACAGGGTACTGATGCAAACCCCTAAAATGACTATGGAAGATGCATTTAAGTTTGCTGACTCGGTTCTCGTTGAAGAGATAATGGGCATAATAGAGCTTGTCACTAAAACCAGCCTTGTTAATTTAGATTATAACGATCTTTTGACCATTACAAAGAACAAAGGTTCTGCCATGATAGGGATCGGAGAGGGAAGTGTAGGGGAGGACAGGGTTGCATATGCAGTTGACCAGGCCATTAAATCTCCATTGGTTGAAGCAGATATTTCCCAGGCTAAGGGCTGCCTTGTAAGGATTGTTGGCGGCCGGGACATGACAATGAAAGAGGCAATGAAAGCAGCTCAGGAAGTTAGGGTGAGGATCGATCCTCATGCTGAAATAATTTGGGGTGCCCATGTAGACTACTTTATGGGAAACAAGGTCAAGGTCATGGTACTGCTTACTGGCGTTAAATCTCCGTATATTATCTCTGGAAAGGAAGGGGCAAGGAATCTTGGCGTGGTAATGGGTTCCTACACCGTCCCAGAACTTGGCATGGACCTGGTTTCGTAATTTTCATATAAAACACAAACTTTTTTTATCTTTTTATACCATAAGCGGGGAGCGTTTGAAGAGGATTAAGTAATAATTTTACATGCTTATTCCATGAATGAAAGCAGAATTATCGCCTCGCTCGATCTGGTAAATCAGGAAACTTTGCTGGACATTGCAGAGTCAATATCGGCAGACATATTTGCAATTAAGATAAATTGGCCCACCATTATGTCTTGTGGTATTGAGATTATTGATCGATTAGCGAAAATCTCAAAGGTTATCTGTGACCTAAAAATTGCCGATATACCATATACAAATGAAAAAATTGCAAGCATTGCCTCTGGGCATGGTGCCTGGGGATTGATCACACATATATTTCCGGGCGAAGATTCGCTGAAAGCAGTTATAAAGGGAGCAGGAAATTCAAAGGTCTTTGGTATTGTTTCAATGAGCAACCCTGATTCGGAGATAATTCTTAATAAAAAGTGGGAAGAGTTAATAGAAATTGCCAGAAAGAACAATCTGTACGGAATCGTAGCTCCTGCAAATAACCAGGATTTACTTTCGAAGATCAAAAAAAAGTCTGGGGGTATGAAGATAATTTCCCCCGGATCTATTTTCCAGGGAGGAGATCCTATATTAACACTTGAAAATGGGTCAGATTTTGTAATTATAGGTCGCGGCATTTATGAGTCAAAAGATCCTTTGGGTTTTGTGAAGAATATCAATGATCTTTGTAAGAGAAATGGCATTTCCCTCAATGTGGAACTATGAATGCCTGCCCTTTCCTCTCACAGGGTACATTACCGGAACCGATATTCTGAGAACATCGCTATCTTTACCATATTTCTCCAAGAAAGTGTTTATGGTTTCAACTATAAATAAAGAGATTGTGACTCAGTAAAGCAAACAGACCTCCCTTGTAATACCAGTCTAATTTTAGGGAAACCGAATGGATTGCCTTACTTTCCTAGCTTTCGCAAGGAGCTTTCTGCCTCAAAGTTGCTGACGTAATCTTCGTGGACTTGAATTCTCCTAAATCCGGGGGTAATCCGCTCTTCCTGCTAAACCTCCTTACTTTATGGATGCAGGCAGGCATGAAGCAATATGCAAGGCCGCCGATTTCATCTCTTCGCTGACGGAAGGAAACTTCTGGCACAATAGGGTTAAATTTTGAAATAGAAGATTCTTTATTTTCTTCTCTTCCTTTTTATTAGTACTATTGATATATCTGCAGCAACGATTGCGGCAACCAATACCCCAATAATTGCATAAAGATTAAATGACGAAGACGAAGTGTTTGTAGATATGGGATATCCGAGAACAGCCACGGCACCCGTAACAATACCAACATACACATACCCGTTAGAGCTGTCAAATGCTCCTCCGGCTGAGCCTATCCCAACACTGATGTTTTCAATTACTATGTTTTTAGCACCGTTTATGACAGATACATTTTTGGAGTTAAAATTTGTGACAAATACATACCCGTTGGAGATCGGAA
>JAKAUD010000149.1 GCA_021827885.1 Thermoplasmata archaeon
TCCAAGGTGGAAAGGAAGAATAGGGGTAGATGTTGGTCGTAAGAATCTTCATGTTTAGGTCAGAAAAATATACGATGAATCCGACGTGGGTTATTGTCTGCATCACAAGGAAACTGAAGAATGATGAGACCCACATTAGCCCGATGTAAATCCATCTCCTCAACAGGAAACCTGCAATTATAGCAAGAGGTATTATAGCAGTCATGTAGCTGGGAAGGTTGTAGGGGGCGAGTGCTGCGAACAGAACACCTTGGACCAGGAGGAAGATTATCAGTGTTTCCTCGTTCACATTCCTCCTTTTGATAAGTAAGTAGGACAATGAAAATACTATTGACAGTCCGTAGTACAGGATGTTGTAAAGCTGCCCTGGGACTATTCCGCCCTTTCCGAACACGTTTAGAAAATCAAAAATGTCATAATATGGTACTGAAGAGTAGGGTGACAGATATGCAGAAGGGCTATTAGGTGAAAGGCTGATTTGCCCCCTCTGCAGAAAGATGAAGAGGATAATCAGCTGGCCGAGGGCTGCAAAAAGGGACGAAATTCCTATGAATATCAGCGCATCCCTCCTTGTTCCTTTAATCATTATGAACCTTGCAACAATAGGTATCCCAAAAACAGGATAGAGGTACATCCCTGTTGAAATTCCGTACATAATTGCAGTTAGAACAAATCTCTTTGTCAGCACAAGATACAGGCTGAGCAATAGGAAGAATATTGATACAACGATTGCAGAGCCATATATGACGGAAGTGAAGAAGTATATGGGAGATGTGAGAAACAGCAGGGAAGCATATATCTCATTGAATTTCAATAGTTTTGCTATTCTATAGAGGATGTAGGAGGAAAGGAAGGTGAATATGATGAAGGGTATCTTCACTCCAAGTTGGATGAACAGCACGTTGCTTTTCAGAAACATGGTCAATAGGGCTATCGGAAAGTACCCTGCAACGTTGATCGCATCCAAAAATGTACCTTGAGGAAGGGATAAAAATGGGCTTCCATGGAGATAGTAGAACATCTGAGAATTGAATGCATAGATTGCATCATCAAATGGATGAGCAGCTATTATTCCTATGAATGCATATGCTAAGCCAACAAGTAGAAACGCTAGGAATAACAGACCGTTTCGCCGATTCGTCCCCATTTTTGGATTGGAATATTATGTGGCTATTTTACGTTTTCACTACAATGCTGTGACGATTGGAAACAATCTTATTTGACCTCTTTAATGTTCGGAGGCTTTGAAACGCTATTCAAAAGTTCTTTACGAGTTATCGGACGAAAGGAACAGAGTCGATATAACAACTCTTACCTTCTGAAGCCACCATGGTATAAGAAGCATGATGAAGTCAAGATCCTCCCTGCTGAAAGTTCTCAGAACCTTTATCATGCCGGAATAGATGGCAAATCCAAGTACTATGTACCCAAGTAGTTTCAGTGGAGAATAGAAGAACAATTCCTGAAGTCCAAAGATGACGAAAAACATGACGAATCCTGCAATATAGATCTTCGCTATCTTAATCCCCTCAAACTTTAGTATGTTGAACTTTTTGGTATAATAGTACATTACGAAGAAGGATACAACGCTGATAGAGGAATAACCTATCGACGCACCTATCATCTGGAACCTAGGAATAAGAAAGATTGAGATGATGAAGTTTGATAGCAGTGCGGCTGAAGATGCAACCAGCAGCATCTTCGTCTTCCTAATTCCCTGAAGTGAAACTGAAAGTATATTGCCAGAGATGAAGATTGAGCCGACCAGAAGGACAATCATCACAGGATAAGATGCTGGAAGATATTCTCTATTAGATAGCAACAGCAAAATTGATGATGAGAGCGCTGCTACGAGCAATGCGATGGGGACGTAAATGGTTGTTATCAACTCGATCCCCTTGGAAATATAATTCTTCATCTCTTCCTTTTTGTCAAGACCGTACATTTCCGATAGTTTTGGTAGTAGTATGGTAGCAAAGGGCACAACTAAAAAACCTATTGCCGAACTTATGAGTAGAGCAAAGTTGTATATGCCTAGAAGCGAGAGATTTAGAAGGAAGGAGACAAGGAATCTGTCCACGTAGGCAGCGCCGAAGCCCACAAGGGTCGCAAGGAATATCGGGAATGAATAGCTGAGCACAGGCCTTATTTTGACACTGCCCGATTCCTTTCCAACCTCACTTATTTTCATAACTATGATAAGCAAATATGCTATCGAGGAGAGCGCATAACCTGCTGCCCATCCCACGACGATGAAAATGCTGTTGTGCAAGGTAGCCAATAGGACTATAGGTAGGGAATATGTGACTGCGATACCAACGACATTCCATATTGCCTGCGACCTGAAATTCTGCAAACCGATCAATATCCCGCTGAGAAAAGTGCTGATTACCATAAACAAAATATCTAGGCCAAGATATTTCAATAAAAGTATATACTTGAAAGTATGAAAGAAGAGCATGGCGAATACCGGGGATGTGAAATACAGGAAAATAAAGGATAGGAATCCCACGGAAAGTCCGAGCAGGGAAAATTTCACGATCATTTTCCTTATCTGCCCATATTCCCTTCTCCCGAGGTAGTATGAGATGTAGTGCTGCAACCCATACCCCAGTCCAAGGGAGAATGTCAGGTTCAGGAGATACGTGATTGCCAGAAGGAGTGCAACAGACCCAACGAGTTCAGAACTGTAGAAGTGTATTATATATATATAGAAGATAAAGCCAGCAAGGACGGTTGCGATGGAATTGACGTATTGAAAAAAGATGCCTCCGCCGATTTCTTCCTTGATTTCAAGTTGCTCCATCAGTGCGTCAGGATATGTGCCCAATATATTATTGTTGCTTATGTTTATCGAAAAAAGCCCTTAACGGATTTTAGGCTTGAAATTATCGATTCGGTTGTTTGTCATAACTCGTTAGAACGTATAACTGGTCGAATGCCCAAATTGGTATCTATCTATTCTCAGTCGTTTGTATCTGGTTCCCGATCTCCGCGCTGGACGAATCTATGGCCTTCCCGAATTCACGGAGCATCCATACTGACAAGAAGAAGTTTGACCTTGTCAGTTGCTCAACATTGATCCCAGTGGGAACCTCGATATCTTTCCCCTTATCATTTGTGCAACATCCCTGTAAACTCTGAGGGCGTTTATCCTAGATCTCCTTCAATCTTGGTGTAATATGTTATTAAACTTATAGAACAAAGCTGTCGCTTTATTTAAGGGGGCAAAGCATCAAAAAAGCGTGGATGAGTAAATCAAACATAATTAAGCTGCTTTCTTAGATTTATGAATATAAATAAAATTCCCGTGCGTTTTCATTATACTTTATTCCTTTGAAGGCACTGTGTTACATCAACTGATGTGGTTAATTTCGCTAGTTTTGTTGGAAGCTATTTTGTACTTTCTGTTGACCATTCTACTTCCTCCTGGAGCGTATGATCGAGACTTTGACTACTCCAGGGTCAAGAGATTCTATCTGCCACTCCAGCTGATCCCCCGCATTGAGCTTCATCTGCCTCACTATAGAGCTCGGAACTGTTGTTCTCAGAGAGTCTGTCATAGTTTTGGCGGAACTGAGTTTTGTTCTATCTCCTTTATTCCTTCCCATACCTTTCCTAAATGTTCTCTTAAAGATAAATCTTCCTATTATTATATCGATTTATAAGTAGAAATAGATTTATCCATAGATAAATCGATAGATTTATATGCCGAATTAATATCTTGGTAAGAGGGAAGGAAACATGGCGAATTTGTTTCACCTGCCGATGAAAAGGAGGCGTGTGGATTTGCAAACATTAACGGAACATCAGAAACAGGCTGAAAATGAAAGACTTTATTCAAAGGGACCTGAAAAATCCTACTAGGGAGATTAGAGGGGGAGGAGCAAACATGAATAATGAACTCGATGAAAGTTACATAGAAATGGCCCTAGAAAAATACGAAAGAATCAAATCAGTGGTTTCTAGAAGGAATAGACCAACCCGTTATGAAAAGGAACTTATCTCCCTGATATTCAACAAGATGGTTGACCCGTATTACTACTGGGCTGAGGCTAGGATAAAGGGGGAAAACGAAAATGTCAACGATGAATGTGCCAAGGAATCAAACGTTGAAGACATTCCTAAACTGGCGGTTAAATACGACCTTGATATATCTGAGATAAATAGCACCCCAAGCAGGATAAAGCTGAAGAGATACCTCGATAAAGGGTTTGAAGAACTGAATGCCAGGATGAAAAGGATAGGCTATTCATATGAGAGAGGAAGCAGATCATTTGTGAAATAGCAATACTTTATCCAGAGAAGAAGGCCGTTCTACTTCTTCTCTGAAAGCAAATCATATTATGAAAGAGCCCTTAGGGGATAGTAAGTGATGCCCCCCTTTCAAGTATTCTTACATCCTCAGACTAGACACCCCTTCTCCATTCAATCCACGTTCAAACGATGTTCAAACTTAGTTCAAAATGTGTTCAAATGGCCGTTCAAACATTCAAACTGCATGGGATTTCATACCCCCTTACAGGAACCCATAACAATCTGATATGAGAAAATTGAACTTACATGAACCATGAAGAAAGTGAAAGTATCTGTCTTAAGTGATGAGGAGGCAGTACGATTAATCTTGTCCCTGAAATTTTGAAACATTTATACGTGTCATATGAACTGACACTCTCTTAAAATTGATGATTGGAGAGAGTGACAAACCGTCCGACGTCGGCATTCAAGAGGAACGTGAATGATTTACTGACAATCTCGACAGACAGATGCGCAGCCATCGGTGAGAATATCTGGAAAACAGTGGTATATATATGTTTGGAAATTAATGTACACTTTTATTTATATCATAATATATTTATTCCTGATTCGCATGTTGCACTGATTGAAAGGGTAAGAAAATGATAGGAAAAATCAGATGGACGGATAGGAAATGTGGAGCGATAGAGGATATCAGCGTACGCTTGATTTTCCTGCTGATAAACAATCCTGGAAAAAGCGGTGTTAAGGAAGGTGAAATATGACAAGACAGCTAAGCATTGAAGAGAAGAGGAACATAGTTCTGCTCTATCTGGACGGTCACTCTCAGCAAGCCATAGCAAAGAAAACACGGAGATCCATAGGGATTGTCAACGCTGTTATAAGTGACTGGGAGACTGGGAAGGGGATAGAACCAGAGAGCGGTCTCCTTTCGGGGGAGATAAGGGAAATTGCAAGGTTCATGAAGGAGAAGAATCTTTCCATATCCGATCTGGACGAGATCTTCATTACTGCTGCAGTTATGAAGGAGTCAGGTCTCAATAAAGCTTCCATAATGAAGATAATGAGAGGGTTCAAGGGGAACGGTGATGAAGAGCTAGAGAAATATGCTGAAACTGTAAAGAGAATCAGAAGGGTGGAAGAGAATACTCATCTACCGATAGATAAACTCCAGGATGTCGTTACAGAGGAGGAAGAGAGACTTTCAGAAATCAGGAAGGAGAAGGCTGAGCTAGAAAGAGAAATTCAGGGAATGAAAGCCGACTTAACCTCTTTCCGCAAGCAATACAATGATGTAAGAGAGGACATAGATTTTTCAAAGAGCGTTAAAAGCATAACTGGGGCATTCAGCAATAAGGACGTTCTCTCCATTCTGTCAGGATTGAAGGAGGCAGGATTCGATGCTTCTACATATCTGAGGCTCAAGAACCTGCTGGAAAAGGTGGAAAATACTGGAATCAGCATCGCTAATTTTGTTTCGGCCGCGAAATCCGTCCTTGCCTTGAGAGATATGGGTTTCTCCGAAGACTACCTGGAGAAGCTGAGAATGGAGATGGGGTATTCGAAACTCGATTTCAGGAAGATGGTTGACCAATTCAGGGATTACCTGAGCAATACCAAGAAATTTGACGGGGAGATCACTGATAAAGAAAATAGAGTGAAGGCCCTGAAAAAGGAGATAGACGAGGAGAGCTCATCACTTGCTAAGTTAAGGGGGGAAGAGAAGATTCTAAGGGAAAGTATTTCATCCCTTGAATCTAAGAAAGTGGAACTTGATTCGAAGCTTTCGGACTTAATAGACCAGATTAAAAAGAGGCAGGAAGAATATCACAAACTGATGGAAATGAGAGGTGACGCAACCAAGGAACTTGAGGAGGCAAGGAACACCCTGAGAAAATATAATCAAGGATTCAAAGAATACGATGATCTGAATATGGAAATTGCCCGACTGAGGAATACATATAACTCTCTCGATGAAGAATACAGGAAAAAGAGGGAGCATGTGGAACTTGGGCTTAATTTGTTCAACCTTCTCACAGAAGCTTGGGAATACAACCTGGAAGGATTGAAGCTAATGTGCAGAAACATTGTAAATTCAGCTACAATTGGAAACCGTGATTTCCGGGGGATAAAACTGAAGACCATTGAAACGCTCTTAGGGCTAACGCAGAACAATCTTGTGGCCTTAAGCTCCACAGATGGCGACTTGTTGAAAATCAAGTTTGTCACCAAGGAGGAGTACTACGGAAATCTGCAGAAATTCCTAGAAATAGAAGGTATGAAGCAGGAAGTAGAGAAAATACGGCAGATGATAAAGAATGAAGCATATAAATTCGTGAAGGCTGAGCTAGAGTCAAGGGGGGAAGACCCTACTATAAGACCATATATCAGGGAGGCAGTAAAGCAGCTAATTATAGAAAGATATAAAAACGAAGCACAGCGAATTTCTAAAGAGGAACTAGCGAAATCTTTCAACAGGCTCCTTCTGAGCTCATTTAAACCCAGCGTAGAAACCAACTGGAAAGAGAACAGACAGGGTGAATCGGTAAGAATTGTTTACGTAGATAGCTCAGGGAGGGCAGGAGAGGATATGATATCCCTGGAGAATGTTTTAAGTCTTTATTAGAAGGAAAGGAGGTTGAAGGTTCGTACAACTATTATGACGGTTGCGACGTCATAAAGGCGATGATACTTTATTACGCAAACAAAAAGGTCCCATCCCTCGCACCAGTCAGGAAAAAGACGGATATTAAAATATTAAAGGGTACCATATTCCATACTACAAAACAGTAAAGAAGCACATCAGGCAATAACAGTGCATCTCGGTGTAGTCTGATTTCTCTGATTCCTACGCCAGAGCGCACAAAAGAGCAGAAGTAGCTTCTGGAGAAACTCAAGTTAGAGCTGCAGTGATAAACAGTGCGAAGTTAGGTAATGGAGAATATGCCGAATCGAAGTTTAGGGTTCTCCAGCCAAAGGGGGACCTGTTTTACATTGAAACTCCTTCTCCAGAGAGCATTCATTTCAAGTCATCAAAATTAGGCACTTTAAATTTTTATGATGACAAGACGCATAAGAGAGTGTACTCATTAGAGGAACTTGAGAACTTGGCATCTGAAAATGGGTACAAGTTACTGAAATGTGGAAAGAGAAAGGATCCCCGTAGGATTTTGATATTCCCTTTTTTCGTTTTGATGTTTCTTTTGATCGGAAAACCAATCGATGGAAGCTCTTTATGGGATTTTAAAGGGTTTGCAAATTTCCTAATATGTTAGGTAATCTGATCATCACGCTGACTCATACATGGGGACTTCTATTATCCAGTTGATTTTTAGGGGATATTACTGAAGTTCGGAGTTATCGCATTATTCAATGTTATATTCCAGCTGAATCTGCTTGATAATAGAAGCCTTCAAGAGTGTGATGTCAGCTTTTTTCATAAGAAAGTCTTAATCTCAAAATGGTGCACTTTAAAATATCTGGCTCCTTAGCCGAGCTTTCGGGGTTTTTTAATTATTACATAATAATCTGATGGAAAAATTTTTAGTAAGACCAAAAAATTCCTGGACCACCTCGGGTATATATCATACGGATATATGAAACTGGTAGAACATATCTCAGAAAATCCTGCCTTTAACGCCATAAATTTTATTTTATGAATGGTGGTTACGAACCAATTACCATCATACCCCCTGTTAATTGAAAACGTCTTTAGGTACCAATTTGCAATTCTTTTAGGCAGGAATTGCTGTAACGGCAGGAGGGAGTGTGGCTCGATTGGGAATAGCATATTAGGGATTTGAATTATTACAATTCCACCTTCTCTTAGTATCCTAAAAAGTTCGTTAAAAGAATTTTGAAGAAACATTGGTGGTATATGTTCAAGTACCGATATCGCAGTGATAATATCAAAAGAACTATTCCTGAACGGAAGTTCCTGAGCAACTCCCTTTATCATTTGAATGTCGTATCTTTCAGTACCTATATCTAAATCCAACCCAAAAAAATTTACCTTTAAACCAGTCTGCCAGAACCAAGCCATTTTTCCATCCTGGGCGCCAATATCTAGACCCAAAACTTTAGATGGGATCTCTTTTCTCTCCCCCTCTATATATCTTAAAATTGTCTCATTTACCTTTTTTGTAAGAAAAGTTTGCCGTGATTCATTTAAACTCCCCATAGGAAGACTAATAAGGATTGCCAATAACTCTATAAATTTTATGAACCATCCTGCTATGTTTATCTTGAGTACCGTGCTAATACCACTGACGACGCTCAATCTGGACCCGTATCTTGACCGTGTTTCCAGGAGAACTTCTTCTGTGTTGATTTCTTCCTTCTACTGATTATGATTACCTCCCTATTTATTCTTTCTGGAAACTTGAGAATGTCAACTATAAGTTGAATCTGTAGTGTTCAATCCATTCTGAACATTACCGATTCTGGTATGAGAAAGCATGAAATATGCGCTGATGTTTGTGATGTGTGAAGATCCACAGGTATACGTTCATCAAGAAGAGGATAATAACAACAGACCTTGATGATTTCACTGGTGAAGCACCATCG
>JAKAUD010000014.1 GCA_021827885.1 Thermoplasmata archaeon
AACAAGGAAACACTGAGCGAGATTCCTTCAAGCGTTGAAAAGATAGACGAGATGCTTGGAACAAGTATATTCCCTAAAAAATTGCGGAGTTAAGGTTTAAAAAACAATTCTATAACTAAATATATATAGTTTAAAATTTATTACTTGAAATGAACCTCTTTAGAGACAGAACAGCATTGGCAGGAATTTTGGTGTTTATAGCGGTAGCGCAGTTTGTAATATTTCTTAATATTGCAGCATTTCTTGATCCGGGTTATATAATTCACACCAACACCATAAGCCATCTAGGCGTTCCTGTATATAACCCAGCCTGGTTCGTATTTAGCGCATCAATTGTGATTCTCGGGGTGTTATTGATCACTGCAGGAGTTCTGTTAATGGAATATTCAAGACTTTTGATGATATTTCTTATTTTGTCTGGATTTGGCTCCCTGGGGGTGGGTTTGGTCAATGAAACCTTTGGAACGCCACATCTGATATTTGCTCTTTTTGCGTTCTTATTCTCATCGCTTGCGTCTTATGCTATTCTCTATAAAAATAGAGACTTTATTTCATTAATATGGGGAATCCTGGGAACAATCGGATTGGGCGCCTTGCTTCTCTATATGGCCAAAATTCTTTTGGGGCTCGGAGTAGGTGGAATGGAAAGAATGATTGTCATACCTAACCTGATCTGGGCACTTGGTTTCTCAACATATCTAATAGGAAAGTCTGAAAAAAGCAAGTAATAATTAACCACTAACCCAATAATTTTTCAACAATATTTTTTTGCTTGTAGATAATTCAATCGATAAAGCGGGGTTTCTTAGAAGAGTAAGAGTTCACTTTTTGTATTATAGGAGTCGACATCTTTCCAAATTTCATGGGATATATGATCCTGACCTTTATTATCTTCCAAAAGCCCATTTTTCAAAATAGAATTATAGAGAAGATATGAAAAATATGGAGAACCAGTTGCGCCTGGAGAATTATAATTCAGGACATGCAGGCAGTTTTCCTTATTTTGGACTATTGTTTCTGGAACAAATCCGTGTTTATCAACTAGTGAACCCCGGATACCGGAGAAACCGCGAACCTTCGCCTTCCTGAAATCCATGTTTGGGATAAAAGAATTGACTCTCCCAATCATTTCCCTCTGGCTGAGGGAAGATTTCCATTCTCCCATTGCAAGCTTGATGAATTGCGGGTTTAACAATAGATTTATTTTAGGTGAAAGCGGCCTTTTCAATATTGGGAAAAATTCTTTGTTCTTTCCCATACCCTCACGATAAAACTCTGGCCCGCTTACGGGAACTGCATTTGGCCCAATTTCCAAGGTTCCGTTCGGCCTTACTATTAGATGTGGATCCAAAAACGGAAATTCCGGGTTATCCGCAACGGAATATATATTCCTGCTTACGAATCCTTTTAGATTCTCGTCAACCTTCCAATACTCCCCCCTGAAATACATTACCGATTTGTCAAGAGCAGTTCCATCTCTATGTGCAAGATCCAGAGAACGATTTCCGGCAGCATTGATTAAAAGATCACACGTCATTTGCCTTTTTGTTGTGGAATCATCAATGAAATACTGCAGAGTTCGTTTCTCACTGCGAATATCCATAACCCTGGAATTAAATAAATACCTAACCCCATTAATTTTGTTTATTTCCGCTATTTTGTTAGAAAGGATACCATAGTCAGTCGATGTGTCAGTCTTGGATAAAATGCCGCCCGGTGCCGATACATTTCTTTCGATTTCTCTAATTTGTTCCCTGTTCAAAATAGAAATCTGGTTCTCCTGAACGCCGTTAATGAGTGCCCATTTCTCATATTTTTCAATAGTCTTAACCTGCTCCTCAGTCTTTGCAACCTCTAAGGTTCCAACTTCATTCCACGGTAAATTGTGTGAAGATGCAAATTCTTTCCAGAGATAATAGGATATTGATGCAGAAGTTGCCAGGACTTTCTTTTTTTGAGGATTCATGTAAAATGGTCGATGAACCATTCCAGTGTTCCTTGAAGTCGTGTGGATCGAAGTATCCCTTTCCTTCTCCATCACGAAGACTTTGGTTCCCCTTAGGTGTGAAAGCCAATATGCAATGGTGTTTCCAAGGATCCCGCCACCTACAACAACTGCAACTCTTTCACCTATCAATTATGTTCACCATGGGTAGACTCCACATCTTATAGAGAAAAAAAGGATATATAATATCCTGACTACTCTTTCTTAACACCAATTTTTGAAGGCCACCAATTATATTTCTTCAATATGAGCATGACTGCCGGAACAAAAAAGGGCCATGTTATGAATGTGTCCACAAGGACTCCAATGGCAAGGCTCATCCCTATTTCTTGTATTATCCCAAGAGTGCTGATATAAAGGGAGCCAAATGTTACGGCAAGAACGGCACCTAATGTTATTATGACCGCTCCATTCTCCCTTACAGAAGTAATTATTGCCTCTTTTTCGGTCTTTCCCTTTATTACTTCCTCCTTCACCCTCGATATCATGAATATATCATAGTCCAGACCGACTGCCAGAAGTGTAATAAATGCGAACATGGGCATGAAAATTATCAGTGGAAGATGCTGGATATAATGGAAAATGACATATGAAATTGAAAGCGATATTATCACTGATGCAATCACCATCAATATCAATCTTACAGGCGTCAGGACAGAACCCATCTGGATAAGTAGAATTATGAATATAGCAATTGCAAGTATTGGAATCATTTCAGAGAAGGATGATGCTGTTACCGAATATGCGTTTGAGAATCCCTCTGTCATTCCTCCTATGTTGTATGTATAGGCAAGGTTGCTAGCATTTGTGGATAGGGCATTGTTGAGATTACTGACAGTTACTGAAGCAGGGGTTGTCCATGCGAGAGATGTGGTTTCAAAGACAATTTCTGCATACCTGGAATTTGAACCTATAAAAGACTTGACCTGGCTGTTATAAATGTTGGCGGATCCGTTGGGTAGGCTGTTGATAGAGTGTGGAGAAATAAAGCTTCCAAAGGGATAAGTTGGCCCGAATATTCCCTGAATTCCGGAAATATGGGCTGTAGTATTCTCAATCTGCGATAGTTTTTGGAATTCCGCATAATTAAAGGAGCCATTTGAGTTGATTAATGGTTGGGCAAAGTGCACAATTATGAAAGATCTATCGAAGAAATCCCCCCCAAATGATGCATTAACAGCCACTACGGACTCAACTCCCGAGCTTTGCGGGATCAATTTGAAGATATCCATATTAGTAGGGGTTATCGTATAAAATGTGAGTGCTATTAGTGAAACGATCACGAAAGCAACAACCAGCGGAGCTTTGTTATCTGTAGAGAATTTGCCAACCTTCCCCATAAAAACCCTTCCTGGTGGCCCATCATCTTTACTGCTCTCCTTAATGTTCAATATCCTCCTTCCATAGCGATGGAGAATAGCAAGAAGAAGTGTGTTGGCTAATATGACAGAAACTGAAACTCCTACTGCATTCGTAAGTCCCGAGTCGCTGAAAATAGGAACGTGGGATATCCAGAGAACTATATACGAAATAACTACTGTCAATCCTGAAGTGAAGACAGCGTGCCCTGCCCACCTTGAAGATACGATAGTGGGGTGTTTCTGCCCGCTTGCCAGTTCCTTCCTGTACCTGGCCATGATATATACTACATAATCACTTGTCAGCCCCAGAAGCAACAATAGCAGTAAAGTAGGCGTGATAAAAGAGATCTGGGCGTGAAGTACGTATTTGTATAGAAGTCCATTAAGGCCCAACGATATTATAGCAGAGAAGGCAAATATAAATAAAGGCATGAACGCTGCTTTAATGGATCTGAAGTATAACCCCACTATCATAATGGAAAGAAATATTCCGATGCCCAGAGCCTCAATCATTCCTTTAGTTACTTCGTTGTTTATCTGCCCATTTAGGGTTTGGCTGCCGGTTACGATTACAGATGAGTTTGTAATGTTGCTCTGAACCTGTGTGGCTATGCTTGTGATCGTGTCACTCGCGGATGTGTTATATGCCTGGTTTATATTTATAATGATAAGGGACGTGGAATATCCTATTCCCAATAATTGAGATAGGGTATAATTGCTTGGGATTATAGGTTGTTCGAATAGCGTGTAATTAGAGATGTACTCATTATAAGCTTCCCTTGGCGTTACGTTTGCAAGGGTTTCCAGGAATGTACTAACGATATAGTGATTCTTATTCAAGGCAATTAGAGGGTTGCCATAAAATTCCCTTATTGAAGCATTCAGCACAAATGGTATGGATGCGGAAATTATTTGTTGAGGTATAGCTGGCTGGCTTAGGTTAAATGAAACTCCTATAATATATGCATAGGAAGTTCCAAGAACGTTCTCAATAAAACTTGCCTTTGTTGAATTAGATGAAAGCTCCGCCGTTAATGCGGTTATGGAGTAGTTAAGAACTGAACTCTTTTGATTAAACATGAACGAAGATAGTGTAATGTTTTGATCAATTGATACCATTAAATGGGCGATAGATCCATAACCCTTGGCAGAACTTGTGCTTACGAAAGTGGTGTTCCTAAGGGTATTATTGACAGCCCGGTTCATCTCGTAGACAGGTTTTGTTAAGTTCTTACTTGCATTCCAGTATGATGTGAAGTTGTTCACATAATCTTTAGCAAGAACTGATTCCTTAGAGCTGCCTGCATAGGAAATAGTTTTATTGTATGCCTCAGATTTATTGCCATTGATTGTGAAGTTCTGCAGATAAATTAATGGAAGGCCCAGTGTTAATTGAGCCGTTGAATTAAACATATATGAAGCGGAATTAAGGCCACCAATAAGCCCTGTTGTTCCGTTTATTAGCCCCTTCATTCCAGTCGAAAAATTCATCAGGAGACTTTCTTCGGTTGAAAAAATACTTGTAATCGATTTAAAACCCTTGATGCCTGAAGAATATGAAGATAATCGATTATTGACTGAGAGAAGTTCCCTATACGTTTGAAGATTTGTTACAGGTGTGTTATTTGTGATGATTATGAACTGAGATGCGTTGGAAGTTGAACCTCCAAAATTGGAACTGTTCTGCCCAAAATAATTTGAGAGTTCCGTGGATGCTCTATAAGACATTGATGAAGTCGTGTTGAGACTCCCCCCTATATTGAATGATGTATTACTAAAAACAAGAGAGGCTGGGAATATCATAAGGATCAGAAATACAACCCAGAAAACTATAATCTTTCCACTATTCTTGGATGAAAATTTTCCAATTTTTTCAAAAAAGGATTCAAACATTATCTTTCAAAGCCGTATCGCTTATCGATATTTGAAAATTTAGCTGTTGAAGAATTGAACATTTATATCTGACCAGCTACCTATGAAACTCGCCAGATCTCATCCTTAAGAAAAGTGCATTTTCAAAGCTGCGAGCATACCTGCAGGTAACCATCTGGAAAAGTGACAAGCTTTAATTCTTTCGGATTATATGTGAAATATATGCCTGAATCTAAAACTGAGAACGTTGATCTTTATGACTATCTTTATAAACTGTTGCAGCAGATTCCTGAGGGTTTTGTAACGACTTATGGTGCCCTTGCTTCAGCCCTGGGCGATATCAGAGCATCAAGAGCTGTTGGGACAATGCTCTCTGAAAACGAAAGAGGGGACATCTATCCCTGTTACAAGGTGGTTTATTCAAACGGAGAGGTTGGAAATTACACGCATTCGTTGGGTTCCGCAGAAAAAAAAAGAAGGTTGGAAGCAGATGGCGTTAAAATTTCTCGAAATCGTATTGAAAATTTTGAAAGCTCCCTATTCTCTGACTTTAAGACGGATTATCCCCTAAAAAAACTTGCCTCGATGCAGAATGAAATGAGGAGCAGAGTTTCACTGGATGATGATTTGAAAGGTGAATCCATCGGTGCAGTTGACGTTTCTTATGAAGGTCGAACTGGCTATGGTGTTTTTATATGGCAGAATGGGAATAAACTCAATAAAAAGGAAGTAGTCATGAGATCAAATTTTCCATACATTCCGGCGTATCTGGCTTTCAGGGAGTATAAATTCATAAAGGAACTCTGTTACGATTTTGATGGAACCTTGCTTGTGGATGGAAACGGCATACTTCATCCAAGAGGCGTTGGATTGGCAACCTATGCTGGATTAAAACTGAATATTCCAACCATTGGCGTGGCAAAGTCCCTGTTGATGGGGAAAGTAAGTGGAAATAATGTATACCTTGAAGAAAAGAAGGTGGCTGTTGTCTTGTCGGGGAACAGCATCGTCAGCCCAGGGAATAGAATATCACTTAATACTGCAGTAAAGATAGTTAGATCTGATTCAGCCGGAACATATCCAAAAATACTAAAATTGGTTCACGATGAAACTGTGTCCCTGAGAAAAAATAATTTGCTTCAAGTTGAGAAAAACTAGGGAACTCAAAAATTTGTAAGTGAGTTCGATTTAATATTTGAGGATAGGCATTTCTCTTAGGATTAGGATAGAAATTCAACTATCTGCAACCGAAAAACAGGTCAAATCAGCCAAAAAGTAAAATAGAATTAATTAAAGAGTTTCCTTTGAATGAATAGAAACCAAATTTGAGAATGCTCAGTGAATATCAGTTGAAAATGGAGATTGAAACAATAATATTCTTCCATTTCTTCTCAAGTTGTTTTTTATATGAGATTTATAGTTATTGGGAAAAAATTTTGTCATTGCGCTGATAAATCCTTCAAAATACCACATTTTAATATAGCTTTTAACTATGCCTGTAATTAAAGCGGAGGTTGTCGAGCTAGGTTAAAGGCGATGGATTCAGGGTCCATTCCCGCAGGGGTCCGCCGGTTCAAATCCGGCCCTCCGCATTTATAACATTGACTCATCGCACTTTCATATGGGTTCATGGATAAAGACCTAAATTACCACACCTGAAGTATATTTTAGTCTTCAGGTGCTCTTTATTCCTGAAACCAAATGCCATCTTTTCTATGAGGGCAATCCTTGAATTTATCCCCTCAGCTTTTGCATTGATTATGCGATGCGTGAAATAGTTCAGTATGAAGTCAATATGCACCTTCATCATCCTCGCAATATCTTTCATTGCATCAACGAATAAATGAATGACCTATGTACTCTTTAGAATATGGTGTTTTCAGTAAGAAATAATGTAAAAAATAATTATTTGACAATCATCATATAATTGTCATAGGTTGAATCCCAAAAGAGTTATAATGTCTGGAGTCTCTATTAGACGATGGTTATGGTAAATAGAATTATCGTTGTAGGCTCAACAGGTCTTATTGGAAGATCACTTTCCAAATTTCTTTTGTCTCCGGGGAACGAGATAGTTTCTGTGTCAAGAGACCCAGAGAGTGCCAGGAATTTAATTCCCGGACTCAGATCATATGAAAAACTGCAGATTAATGCGGAAAAATTCAGGGAAATAGTGGATGGATCCGATGTAGTAATCAATATGACTGGCTCTCCGGCATTTGAGAAATACCGAGATTATGATAGAATAGTTAGGGAAAGCAGAGTTGATTTGACTGAATCAATTTCAGAAGGAATTTCTCAGTGTGAAAGAAAACCAAAAGTATTCATAAATGCCAGTGCAAGCGGATATTATGGCCCAGGGGGACCGGATCAAACGTACACCGAAACTTCAGCCGGTGGGGACGACTATTGGGGAAATCTTGTGAAGGATTGGGAAGCCGCAACAGGAAAGGCAGAAAAAGCAGGGGTAAGAACCGTGAAGATAAGAACCAGTGTTATACTCTCCAGTGAGGGAGGAGCACTTTCACAGCTTGCCCCTGTATTTAGGAAACACCTAGGCGGTTATATAAAACCAGGAACTCAGTTTTTCTCATGGATTCACATTGATGATGAAATTGGAATAATAGACTTTACAATAAAAAATGCTGAGATTACAGGTCCCGTAAATGCAACATCTCCTGGGTATACTACTTCCCGTGAGTTTTTCAGCGCTATTGGCTCCGAGATGAATAGAAAAGCTTCAATCGGAATGCCAGAATTCATTCTTAAGGCACGGGTAGGCAAGGCTTATGGACTGCTCGCGTCCGGAGGAAAGATCATTCCGGAGAAGGTTCTGAAAGCGGGCTACCAGTTTAAGTATGCAGATATCAGAAGCGCATTGAAGGACATCATCCCCAATATGGTGAGTTAAACAATCGATTCCTATCAGAAAAACACAGATAGTGCCGGTTGGTCTGCCTCGCTTTTAGGTGTCAAATAGACCATTGACATGTATATTTGTGATAATATATAATTTGATGGGATAGATCAAAAGAGAAAGGTTTTCTAAATCCGCCTATGAACATTCTAATCATCTCAGGGCAGAGATAGATGCACTTTCACGCCACTTATTTCTCCAGCTTCCAGGAAGTCTTTATCGCAAGTTATGATCGATTCATGATTTTCTGCACAAATACCCAGTATTATTATATCCAATTCGTTTATTAATAAGCCATTTTCCTTTAGCCTGGAGTATATTTCTGCGCATAATCCTGCAGTTTTAGTGGTAAAACCGTATACCTTAAACTGATCAAGAAATTCAAGCAGCATCTCTTTCCTATCAATTCTTGAGACAGATGTATAAATTCCTCTGAGAAACTCATATCTGTTTATCACCGTTATGCATGCGCTTTCGCTGGAATGTTCCCTCAAGATTCTCTTTACCGATGAATTGCCTTTTACGACATCTATAAGGACATTGGTATCAATGACAGGTGCCACCAGTTTACACCTTCTTTATCTCCCTTGGCATTGCCCTTTTTCTTCCCTCGATAACATCTTGCTCTAGCACTTTGCCTTCATCG
>JAKAUD010000208.1:0-1881 GCA_021827885.1 Thermoplasmata archaeon
GATCTCCCTTTCTTATTAGTTTTACGGACTGGACTACGCTGTCCGGTGCTTTGGCATTCTTGGCCCTCAGGGACATCGCTCTCATCTTCCTGTCCGTGAGGGAATCAACCCTGTCGACGAACTCAGTACAGTTCTTGAGCATCGAGTATATGAGTTCGGCAAGAATTCTAGCTATTGCGACTATCGCCCTGTTCTTTCCTACCCTCCTCACTATGCTCAGATATTTCGACCTCAATTTCTTTGAGCGCTTTATGGCTGTATGAGATGCGGTGACAAGGACGAATCTGAGCATCGATGGACCTCTCTTCGATATGTGACCCCTGATGTCCCTTCCACCCGACTGGTTCTGTCTGGGGACAAGACCGGAGTAGGATGCGAACTTCTCCTTCGATTTGAACCTGGAGATGTCATCTATCTCCGAGACTATGACGGCTGCCGAATATACGTTTATCCCTGGAATGGTCATGAGGAGCTTAACATTACCATCATCCTTTACTGCAAGAGCAATATTGTTCTCTATCTCCCTTTCCCTATCGAAGAGGTCAGAGAGTCTTTCAAGCATATCGCCCATAACAACCCCCTCCTTCGTTTTCAATTTTACAGACGACTCCTCTATCTCCCTCAATCCCTTCCTTCCGATTATGTCCGTTGCGTCCACCCTGATGCCATGCGAGGATAGAAGAGCGTGAATCCTGTTCTTTATGACCGTGACTTCTTCACCAAGTGACTTTCTGTATCTCACAAGAGATCTGAGATCATCGGAATATTCAGAGGGAAGGTGTACCTCTGGCAGTTCTCCCAGCCTCAGTAATTTTGCAATCTTGTACGAGTCTTCCCTATCGTTCTTCTTTGATGAATTGAATATCAGTGCCATCTTAGCAGGATCTGCTATGTGCACCGAAAACCCCCTGTCTCTCAGGAGCCTTGCTACGTATTTACCAGAGGTAGACTGCTCAAGAGCAATTTCCGGTTTTGTAGATGAATACCTCTCTGTGAATCCATTCCATGCAACTTCGCTGTTTTCAATCTCATAGTTTTCTGCTACCGATCCATCCTCTTCCATTTCCGTTACATTTACGCTATTCTTATGTACGTCCATTCCAATCAGCATATAGACCACCTCCAAGTGGTTGTGAGAGTCTAAAGTCGGAGAAATCTCGACATCCTCCTATCCACCCTTGTTGCAGGGTATTGTGTCGAGGCGAAGGATAGCCAACCTAACACACGACCTCTAGGGTCAAAGCAATTGCCGGCTATCTCTCCGACTCTCACGCTGTTATACTTATAACAGCGTGTTCAGAAAACTTTTTTCATGACATCTAACTTATACAGAAACTGCTGCCATTTTCGCCTCAAGGCTTTGGAAAGAACTTTTATTTTAACAGGAATTCATTCTTTGCAACATGAAAGGGAATGTATTTAATACGAAGCTCAAAGAAATAATGATCCATTCTAAATCATATACTGATAAGGCAAACGCTATAATTGCCCAGGAACTGGGTTCTAATCTTTCTGTATTTGGTCATAGAGTGACTGTAATATCAATCTCGACAAATGTGTCAGAATCAATCTCTACCGATAAGATTCGCTCAAATCTCAACTTTATACAATTGCCTCACTATTCAGACGATTTATCCCTATCGGGATTCATAAAGAGAGGATTTCTATTAACGAAAATTTATAAAAATTTCAAACCCGATTTTATAGTCTCCCTTGACCCAATTCTACCAGAAACATTTCTGCCTTTGCTGATAGGGTATGCAAGGAGAATTCCAACTCTAGTTTATTTTACAGACAACTGGGGAATCGATCCCGATAGAGGGAGAAAACTAATAGAACAGATAATTGAAGAATTCCTCATAGTTTGTTCTTTAAAGCTAG
>JAKAUD010000208.1:1891-8692 GCA_021827885.1 Thermoplasmata archaeon
TTCCGCACACATCTATTCTAGTGAGTTAGTGAAAAATCGACTCAAGAAATATTCTAAAAAACAAGGGGAAATAATACCCCAAGGGTTTAATTACGATGAATTTTCAGACATTAAATCTCCTCAGGTCGATAAGATCAAAAGGGAGAAACCTGGTATTCGAGAGCAGAACAAGATTATTCTAACTTCTTTTGATTTTAGGGAGATAGAAACTTATATAAAACTTGCAAAAAGTTTTGAATTGAATAACTATAAATTCACACTGCATGTGATAAATGATACAAGCAACCTATCGAGTTTAAGAGAAGTAGATTACTTACTTAGGAAAGGGTATTTAATAATTTCTAATAGGCTGGAAAGGGACAGATATATAAGAGCTGTTTTGGAATCGGATGTTCTTTGGATTTCTGGACCGGACTCTTTTTGGGACAGGGCAAGATTTCCCACGAGGCTTCCTGAATATATGGCCAGTGGAAACCCCATAGTCAGCAGTATCCGAGGAACAACTGAGAGTTTTCTCTCCCAAAATGGTTATGCAGCAATAGCTAATTTTGCCTTTCCGAACCACGATGTGTCTTCGCTACTAGAGTCATTTAATTTCATGACTTCAAGCGATTTTCTTGTAGCCGAATCGACCAAAAAAGCAAAGAATTACGCTTACAAAAACTTGAAGTGGGTCAAAATTGCAGCGAATTTAAACGATATTTTAGATTTAATCGATTCAAAAGAATAGTGAATGTGACTTGTCGCGCGGAGGTTAATTTTCTACCTGTGCAACGAATTTATAAGGTTATCTCCATAGTGTCTTTTTGCAATATCAACATGTGGTGAGATAGTCTTACAACATTCAGATAGATTAAAGAAATCGATATTGAAGAACAGAATTTTGGAGTAATACTAGTCATTGCAAACAAATTTAAAGATAATTAATCGATGAGCCTACTGGAAAAACGGTCATTAGCATTGATATTCGCACAGATTAATTAGAACTATATCAAGAGTCCCTACTATTCTTGGATGATCTTTATGAACTTTTCATTATTGAACCTACTCTTTATTAAGTTATAATCGCACTCTTTTAAGAATAATTCCTTATTTGATATGAATTCTGACAATACGTCGCGCATCTCTGTTTGATTATTTGGATCTTTAATTTTCAAGGCACATTTTCCCGCAATTGTCCTCATTGGTTCGAAATCTGCAATTAACACTGGTACCTCACACGCTATTGCCTCTAAAATCTCAAGTCCAAAACCTTCTAAAATAGATGGAAAAAGGAGCAAATCTGCGGCATTATAGTAATATAGCATTTCTTCGTCTTTAACATTCATCGCAATTCTGGTCTTGCTTTTTAGGTTTTCACTCATTAATGCGCTAAGTTCCACAGGAATTCTGCCAATCCTTAGAAAATTGAAATCCTCCAAATTAATAAGATTTAGGGCCTTTATAACATTTTTCAGATTTTTTGAAGGTGACCCTACGCTTAAAAAAATTGGAATATTCTCTGGTAAAGAGAGAAACTTTCGAGCTTCTTGTTTACTTATTTTTCTATACTGATTGTAATCAATCGTCAGCCACGCAATCTTTATCAAGTCACTACTGAAACTTAGTCTGTGCGATTTTAAGAATTTTTCAAGTTCAGTACTAGTCTTTTCGCTATCGGCTAAGATCTCATCGACAGCTATAGTTTTCCCAATAGAATTCCGGAAAAAAATAGAATACGGGTGATAAGACTGGATGCCAAGATCATGTACAAATACTTTTACTCTTGCTTTAAAATTAGCACGAAGGGAGCCGATTAGAAAAATTAGTTCTGGTGCTGAGATCAATATGAAATCATAATTCCTCCCTTCGATTGTTTCTAGAACTTCTTTTGATAAATTTCCGGTCAGTATTTTCAAATAAGAATGCAAATGGTTAATTCGCACGTTTTTGACATTACTACTATTCAGGAAAAAGGTCTTTCCTTTCTTAGATTCAGGAAAATCAGACATGTCTCCTTTAAAAAAAAGTGAAATGTTTAATATGTCCCAAGTCCAGTCAGAGAACCCCATAATCAGTTTGCAAACATTTCCAATACCAGTGAAATTTTTATTCCGATTGATTATTAAACCTTTCAAGAGTATCCAACACGGTTGAATTGCCTATTGCATATTGACTTTTCTAAATTCTAACCACAAAACTCCGATGTTGAGTGTGATCTAAGACTAAAACGTTCTAAAACTAGTTTTGGTCGTTCTCGACAAAGATGACATTTGAATTATTCCTCATCTAGTTCCAAAGCGACAATTAAAGATAAATAGAGATGCAACGCCTTACATTGCTTTTCATCCGTAATGCTCTATGTTTCATCCCATTATTTCCATCGTAAGATTGGTCAGTTATAATTAAATATAATGCTCTCTATAAATAGTAACATCATGTGTTGATAGTAAGGGGAGAGGTAATCATAGTTGAAAATGGGACAACCGGGGAACTAGATAGAGGTTTAAGATTAACAGAACAGAGTGCCAAGGTTCTCAAGAGGGCGCACTTCCTAAAATACTGGTGTTAGGTTGATTCTGTGGAAGTTGCTTCCTATAAGGTTGGCTTTTGCAAAATTGTCGGATACTACTGGCAGGGAGGTTGGAACAGGTAAGGGCACGAAGGTCTGAGATCGAGGTTCTCAGGTCGCAAGAGAACAAGGATCAGTTGAAAAGAGAATCCTTGGAGATGTGTACGACTTGAAGAGTGAAAACATGCGGTAACCCATAGTGGTGAAGTTTGACACGAGATTCTTCCTGAAGCAAGTTAGAGAAATACTTAGGAAGATTGGTGTGCATTGTTCATAGCCCTAACGGTACGATTATCGAGAACCTAGAGCTGCAGAGGACACTCTAAAACGTAGTCCATCTAAATTTTGAACTTAATGTCATAGGTTTCCTTGATGAGTCTCCGCATCAAATAACTTACAATACTGAGAGAACGTGGTCATTCCCCAACTCACATAAACAGGAGAACATATATCTACAACGACAACTGCTTCAGGCTCTATCTGATATACTGGAAGAGCACAATAGACTTCATGCAGTAAAATACGAAGGAAGACGTCTGTTTCTTTCAAGATAGCATAACGCAGACAAAACTCAAAGGAAATTTGACTCTAATACTGCACAATTTTCAATTTCATAAGTTACTGGCTCGTCGGAAGTAGAGTGGAGAAAATACTCGTAAGACCTGCGTACCTTCTTCCATATTCGCTAGATTTCAACCAAATAAGTTCATTTGGAAATTCATAAAGAGAGTTGTATCTCTGACGTCTGTACAATTGAGTGGTATCTCAAAAGCGTTACAGATATGACATTCCTCGACATCTCTCAGTTTAACTCACCCACAATGAGACGGATGAAGAAGTTCACACCTGTAGAATGTAATAAGTGGATGAAGTTGGGTATTTAACTTAAAATTCATTTCCATGCTTCTAATAAGTACATACCTTTTCTTTCCCCACACGAAGGTATCCAAGAGATTCTTGTAATTGGATACTTGAATATAGCCTTCGTAGCAAACCAGTCATTTTTTTTGTCATAACTCAAAAAGCTGACTGGATGTGTGATAACGTTCTTCAGCGTTCTCTTTATGATGTCTGATTTCTTGACAAACCTAATTTTGAATCCATACTTTGACAGAATATGCTGACAACACTCTTTATTGGAATCGCTATGAATTTCAATTACGATCCTTCTAACGTAATTTAGATGCCCTAAAAATCCAAGAAGAGCATCGCATTCGTATCCTTCGATATCCATTTTAAGTAATGTAGGAATTATCTCAAGTTCATCACAAATGCTATCTAGAGTGTCTACCTTGACAGAGATAGCTCCATTTTTATTTATGTTTGCCCCTGCCCCTTGACCTGACATTTTTACATTGCTGTTCTCTTTGCCAATTGCACTCTCTATAATTTCTATATTACTCAGAGTCTTCGTATTGTCTCTAAGGAGTCTAATATTCTCATCAAATGGCTCAATAGCAATGACTCTGTTAGCATTAGACGATGCTTTAATGGAGTAATCCCCTATATTGGCACCCGCATCTATGATTATATCCTTTCTTGATGAATTCAAGAAATCATATTCTCCTGCAAAGAAAGTAGCATACGGAACAAATGTAGAATTCTTTGGCACAGTCATAGTCACGCCCTTGTAACTAAATTTTAACCCATCTTCGGGAATGGTCATTGAAAATATAAGTCATTTAAATAGAAAATTCTTTTTCCTATTTCATTCCACAACTTATTCGCTTAAAGAAGGTAACCTGATCGGCATTGTATCTGGAACTATGTAAACAAATTTTTAATTTTCTATAAAAACTAAAACTTAAACACAATCTAATGGTTCGAGAACTATAAAGTATTCTACGAATGACACTTAGAACGCCCTTGATAAGAGGACTTTCACCGTTTTCTTTAAGTTATATCTCTCTGGTATATACGCTAGGAATTCTTCCATTCTGTATCTACTAAGAGAGTTTGTCAGGTTTAAGGATACAAGATAAACGACTGCACCACTTGCAACATAAAATGGGAGAAAGACTAGACGGTTCCCAATTGTAATACGTTCTAAAGTTACTGCGACAAACATTGTGAACGAACAGGACCAAATCTTGATTATAGTTACCCAATCAAAATCAATCGCTTCCCTGACAATACTGTAGTAGTACGTTATAATGAACGAAATGACGCTAACGGACGAGTTTGCTATAGCGGCTCCCGTCATACCAACTCTCGGAATCAGTAGGAACGATAGAGCAACGTTTGACATTAGAGTGATTGATGTACTCAAGATATATATCTTCGTTTTCCCAATTGCATAAATAACGGAAGAAAAGACGCTCCAGAGGATGAACAATGAGGAAATTCCTAGCAGAATAATCAAAGCTATTGTCCCAGTTATGTAGATGGATCTTGCAAGCAGAGAGAGCACTAGTGGTGCTATGGAAGCAACTCCTAACGTTATAGGAGAGTATATAAGTATCATAAGTGCTGATGACAAATTTACTCCCCATCGCAACTTATCTTTGTCATTAGCGGAAAAATACTCTGAAAGTTTCGGTATAAGAATGTTTACCAAAGGCCCAGAAAAAAAGGCCAATGAAGCACTAATAGTGAGCGCAAAGCCATAAATTCCCAGAGTAGAAAGACTCAGAAAATATGCAACAACAAACCTATCAACATAAGTTGAACCGTAACCTATGAGGCTGGAAAGGATTATGGGCCAAGAGTATCCTAGAATCTTAGGAAGAGGTGTTTTGCTTTTCTTTTCCTTAATGGAAGGCTCTTTGTTAAAGAGCAGTACCACATAAATTATGGAACCATACAGATAGCTTAAACCAAAACCTACAAAAACATACAAAACGCTATGAAAAATCAGCAAGAACAGAAGTCCCACCAGGTAGGAAAGAGATGCAGAAAGGAGATATATTATCCCATCTGCCCTAAACATTTGGTGTCCAAGAGTAATTCCATGTAAAACGCCGAATATGATTCCCGCTCCTATATAAAAAGATGCCATATATATGAAGGGATAGTAGGTCACGTTATGAAAGAATAAGGACGCAAGAGTCTTGGCCGTTAATAAGGAGAATGCAACTCCAGACAGAGCAAGCAAAGTTCCAATGATTATGAATGTTCTGGAAAGACCCCACATTTCCGCAAAGTCTCGCCTACCTTTGTAGTATGAAACAAAGTGCTGAGCGCTAATTGGGACCCCAAAAGAAAACACAATATTGAGAAGACTTGAAATTGCCAAAATTAGGGTTATGACTCCAACGTATGTTGTCGACAAAGTCTTGGTAATTATCACGTAAAATGCAGCCCCGAAAGCTTCAAACATCAGAGCGCTCAGATATTGATAAGATAGTCCAGAGCCTATGCCACTTTCTAGACCTCTCTCCATTGGTAGCTTAATGGTAGTAGGATATTAATTTTTTGAAGTATCTTTTTCAGTTGTTAAAGTCTCTTGGAGATGGGTCAATTCATTCTTTAGAGTTATTGAGTCCTTTAGAATTGGCAACTTCAAGATCTCTCAACCCATCTTCTCGACTATTTTTTTTTATAGTAGAAATAATCGAGAGGCGGCAATATCACCAAAGCGGCAAAAATTACACCTCCAATTATCTCAGCAGATCCAATCGGTTGAAAGAAATTCCTTCCTTGGTATAAGTAAAACGAAGGCAGGGAGGGGGGAATGGTCTTGAAAGGGCCCTCAAATGTAACTATCGTATCAGGTTTGAGAAGAGTAGCTCCTATATAATTGCCGGTTACTGTTTGTCCATTTATGGAAGCTTGACCTGCATTCAGAGAACCTTCAAGGAATATTGAAGGGACATTGTAATGCTGTACATACAACGGAATCGAGGAACTCACATTCAAGGCATAAGTTCCGCTAAGAGTGGCACTTGTGTAGAATTTAAATGTGTAATAAGCACTGCTTTGATGCCCAATCAAAGACTTGAGAGAAAGTGTTTCGGAATTGTTGACCAATTCTGCACTCACAGTCCCGTATATTAATCCATACAATTCAAGGGTTAGATTATCGACAGGAAAGCTCAACGTAATAGTAGTTGAATAGTGTGTTTCATTCTGTGTAAAATTCTCGGAAGTGTTAAGTATTGTTTCTAAAGTAGATGGCATCTTTATTGAACCTATGAAGTAGTTCAGGCTACTCTTCTGTAGTAAGCCAACAACGGGTACCTTATAGTCAACAACAAGTGATTGTCCAACCAGGTAATCAGACACGGGGCTTGCCTGAAAAACATTCTCTT
>JAKAUD010000246.1 GCA_021827885.1 Thermoplasmata archaeon
ATGGTAAAGTTGCGATTGCAGTATCAATACTTGCCGCGGTTCTTATGATTATACCAGGCATCAGTATTGCATCACCCTTACAAAGTAATGTTCACCAATACCAGGTAGGAAACGAAAAGGTGATTATCAAAGGGAAAAACACTTTTGTCATGTTAGGAACTGGATCCTACAAAGTTAATTGGAAGATATTTGAACTACAGAATGCCAGTCTTAAAATGATTCATTTTTCATCCTTTAATATTAGAAGGATAAAGAACAATTTGCAAAATTCTGTAGTTGTGATGAAGAACAGTTCATATGTGAAAATAGCAGAAATATTTTCATTCCAAAGAGGATCAATCGATTCAAGTATTGCTGTGAAAAATCTCATAGCCCAAAACACAAGTTATTACGCCGTTTTTCAACTGGCTTCAAATCCGGTTCATACCGTTTATCTAAATGGCAATACGCCGCTTAAAATAAATATGGCTACGACACAGTTAGGAAAAAAACTCACAAGCAATTTGATCCCATCGAATGACTGGAGTGCTACCTTAGGGCGCTTAAAAGTAAGTTGGCGCAATGAGATGTCAACATTTCAAATTGGAGGCATCGGGACCAATGCTACGGCGTCTAGGGTTTCCTTGCCATTTGGGCCAATAACATTGATGAAAAATGAAACCTACTCGGTTGATCCGGTATTGAGCCCGCAGATGCCTGCTCCCTGCCCGGGATGCGGCGGTGGAGGCAGCTCTGGTACCCCTCCACAACTTTCATCTTTTCAGGTCAGCACAACCTACTCCAATACAATTTCAGGGGCCACCAGCATTCAAATGACAGCAAATGTTTACTCTCTTGGGTCGGGTGGCGATACATTGAAAATGTATGTTGTTAATGCGCTAAATGGGCAATGGATTCAAATTAGATCCTGGAATCCCGGAACAACAGGTTCCTATCCAGAAACTTGGTCAGCAACCCCGGGAGTGTACTCATACTTTGTTGCTTACATTTACAATTCATATGGTGGCGAAAGTATGTCGTCTGGGCACTCATTCAATGTTTTTACAGAGTTTCCTTCTGCTGGATCCAATGGCAATATTATCCCTGGTCAAACATACTCATCAAAACCCGTCTACAATTCACAAGGCTCATTGGTCGGCTATCTAACTTTGCAGGTAACATCAGATTTTAACTATCCCATATCTTCTACCAGTTACCCATATATGAGGCTGGAGACATCTTTTCTTAGAGTGGATTCCTCAAGCAGTTATTGGGTAAACAGCGTCTATCAGAACTTTAAGTGGACTGGAAACCAGATTTCTACACCAACCTCACAAAACTGGGTCTATTTCAAAGTTCAGGATGAATCCTATCAAAACTATCAGAATGGCACCTGGCAGCTGGGAGAGGAGGCTCTTTATTCCGCATTGACAGTTTTGGTTACTGCCGAATCTCTCGGGACCGGTGCTATCATGGCGGCCCTGTACCCGATATTCTTCCACCAGATAAGTCAGTCTCTTCCCACTGGATATAATGATATAAATGTCTCCCATAATGCCGGGTTTACTGTTACAAAGTATGCGGTATATTACAATCCACTGGGCTACAGCTATAACTATGGTTTCTCCTTCAAGGATTCCTATATATTCAGTTTCCATCAAAACATGCAGTTTGTACAGGCCATCAGCACGAGCTACACGCCTTCCAATGCTATGCTCAACTACTTTGAATATTCCGCCGGATTCACGATTTCCAATGGTGGACAGGGACTCTTCGGTGGATCATTATCGGAACCCATATACATAGCGGAATATGCATGAGGGAGGAGCCATGAGATCAACATATAAGGTGGTGGCAATAATAATTGTAATAGTGTTTTTCACTTCTTTCACAGCAATCAGCTTACACAGTGTATCATCAAGCATAGGGCTCAGTCCGGACAAGACACCATATAATCTGCTTTCATCGTATGAATACAATGATTCAAATTACAATTACAAGGTTGGATACCTGAACTTCAGTGGTTACGGAAACAGGGTAAGCTACGTTTATGTTGTACTCCCTTTGCAGGGAAACAAAGTGGTGAATTCCAATTACACCGGGCCATTCCTTTATTTCTCTATTTTTAAGGTTAGCCAGAAGACAAGTTTTCCTTTCTCCAATACTTCTCTGTCTGCAAGCATTCAGATAAACCCTGGTAAATATCTCACCTCTCCCAAGAGCCGTCTGATTCCTCAGGCTCTGCCATATTCATTAAGCAGCTTAGTTCAGGGTTCTTTTACGAATCAGCCCGTTGGTATTGGAAATCTGACCCTTTGGATCAATGTCACAGTTACTCCAGTTTACAATATTGGCCCTTACCATATCTCAGGAAGAACCCAAACGCTCTCGACTCAGTTCATAGTGAATGTTTCCAATGCCACCAAAACATGAATAACAAGTTAACTTTTAGTGTAAAACTTAACGCTCTTTATATACTCATAATCTTATTTTCAAAGGTCAGTATATAAGGGCCCATAGAAAAACCATTAAGTCTTGACATAAACTTAACAGGCATTTTGAGAGCCATTGTAAGATCTTCAGAAAAGTTTGAAGTCAGGATCCTCAGGCCATCTGAATGGGAGACCTTGAGAGAAAACCTGGACATTGACATGAAAAGGATCTGTACTTCACTCCTGGTAACAGGAATGAGGTATGCTGAACTGCAGAGATTCAGGGAGAATCCCGACTGGTTGGATGGAAGATTCATTTATCTCCCTCGAGGATCCATGATGAAAGTCAAGGCAAAACAGAAGGAGAGGGCCATAAGGTTAAGTGATATCGGCAAAACTCTCATTTCTGATCTATTCCAGGCTCGGCATCCTTTGCCTGAACTTCCTGCATTTGATATGAAGTTGAGAAGGTTATCAAAAAGGATCCTTGAAGGACCACCGGTCAACAATAAGACCTTCAGGAAGACATGGGAATCCTGGTTAGTGTTTTATTATCCGGATAAGGCTCTACAGATTGCATTGAGTCAAGGGCACTCTACCGTAACACAGTACGAGCATTATGTTAATATCCCATTTGAGGAATATGATCGCAAAGAAATGAGGAAGTGGGTTGAGGGATGGGAATAGAATTTCAATGACCCTCATGAAATTGCTGTAAAATGAAAAAGAGGCGAAAATGGCCAGGTGAATTTATAAGTTCAGCTTTTCCTTGACCCGACCAGAAATAACTTCTATTGCTGCTTCTGACATTATTTTGCCATTCGCGTTTAGATAAGTAGTGATGGCATGTTTGGTAATTTTAGATGGCGAATATACTCCGGTGCTCTTGAACCAATCTGCCAAGTCGTTCACAAGCTGATCTGTTCCCTCCAGCTCTTTCTTAATATTTATCTGAATACCCAGCGCAAGTGCATCCATCAATTTTTTCACCATTTTCTGGGCCCTAAGCTCATCTTCACTGAGAGAGAACTGGATATCTAAGAATCTCATTTGGGCGCTGCGCATCCGGCTGGGAGTCATTTTAACCAAGTGGTAATTACTCTGTAAGAACCCCGAAAACAAATCTGACATTTCTTCAAGTGGCATTTCCTTGAACTTCTTGAGATTGTTTCTCTTTTCCTCCTCAGGATTCCTCATCCCACTTTCTTCTCCATACTCTGAAAGCTCTATATCAATCGTGCTATCATACCAGCGAGTTCTCACACTATTGCTATACAGAACTCCGTTATTCAGCCACCCATAGCTAAGAAGACCGATTTTACCCAAGTGTTCTCTGTAAATTTCCAGAATTCGCTTGAGTTTTGTTATTTCGAACCTTTTTTCCGCGATTTCGTCTGCATCATCTGGTTCCTCAAGAAAAGATAATTCTTCCTCTTCTTCTTTCAATTCTTCTTTAAAGGTTTCTATATCTTCTTCACTTATGACCTTGATGTGAACTAGAAGGACGTGTGTTTCATTTCTGGCGATGTCCAGAAACTCGTCTAACTCATCTTCTTGTTTCGACCATCTCATTTCAGGTATTTCTTCATCAGAAAGGCTTTCGGTGTAGAATTTTGACAGCTTGAGTTCATCGCATTTCAGCATCAGTCTATTGTAATAATCCTCAAGGTCTTCCATAGGGATTCCATCCTTCTGTTCCAAGTCATATAAAGATATTACGATTAAAAACTTATCATACCGCATCGATCACTTTGGCGCCCGAAAAACCTACCACTCAAAATTGACTGGTTTATTTATATATCTCCTACCCATGATTTTACTGTCCGAAAAAGAAATCTTTATTGGACACTTAATCAAGGAAGTATGATAGAGTTGAGGGAATGGGTTGAGGGATGGATATGACATTTGACAATGGTGCAATAGAACTTAGGAAACTGCACGAGGAATTCGCAGAAAATCCGTATTTCACTGTTTTCTCCCTAATGACACATCACGACGACTGGCTATGGATTGACAAAAAAGGTACCAATTTGGAAGATACGGTGAAGGATGCAAAAATAGGGCATATCTTTAATCTGGTGGTCAAGGAAGATGAGAAGGCGATAGGTTCGATAAATGTACAGGATCTCAGCAAGACAAACTGGAGAGATTTAATTGTCTACATTGATAATGATTCTATTTCAGCTTCAATGTCATTATTTGACTTGGCAGGAAGAATGATGAGAGATTCTCAGAATCTGAAAAGAGATCGCAGCCCATTGTACTTTGTCCGAAATTCAGCTTCATCCGATGGGGAACCCGTTGGAATTGTGACTTTCTGGGATCTAAATCGAGCGCCATCATATATCTTATCTTATTCAATCTTAGTTTACTTGGAGCACACTATTCTTCTGGCAATCAAGGAATCGCACAAAGCCTGGTGTGATCATACTGAATTACTGAATATGATTAGAGATAGAGACAGACACAATTACATCAGGAATTTCTTTGATGGGCAAGGTTACAACTACAAAGCACTTTCTTCATGGGGATTTCCGGAATTATTGACTTTTTATAGGAACGACCCGCACATTAACAAAGATATCGTTATGATTTCAGACGATTTGATTGCATCATTTTCAGATGGCAGTAAGTTCAGGGATAGAATTGGCCATACTGTGAAACTATTGGTGGAAGATAAGGATGACAAATTCCAGACGGACTTAAGAAGGCTGAATGTCATCTGGAATTCTGGAAAGACCGCGTTCATAAACTTCGTAGATCCTAAAGTCAGGCATAGTTCTCCAATCCTTGGAGATTATAAATCATAGATTGGAATCCTGCCTCCTAAGGACCATAGGCCTGTCACATCTATGGCTATAATATACTGTTAGGTTAGGCAGCACGATGGTCGAGCTCACTGTAACACGAAGTAGTGTGTGAGATAGGAATTAAACACCTGACATTTCTTATGAAATGACAGGTTCCACGTAGAATGCTATGAATTTTTGTCTCGATTAAGACAGACACGATCTTTCACTGCCTGATTATTTGTCGAAGATAGTTAAAAAGGAGTTCTCTGAAATTTGAGAGTTGCTCACAGATAGGTGATAATGCTTCATTAATATAAAATGGCAACATTATTATATTCTTAACTGCATGTAATTAAGATGGCTCTTATGAAATATAGAAGAATTCGTATTTCGTTGGCTGTGCTTTTTACTGCTATTTTGTTTGCAAGTTCTCTGATAGTAATTACCACTTCGATTTCTGGTGGATCCTCCCAATATAAGACTGTTGAATCTGCTGTTCTTCATACCCCTAATAATGGTAGCCTTCTAGATGAGACCACCACACAAGGAACAGCGACCTCTGAGAATTGGGCTGGATATCTAGTTGCATCCAGTTTAAGCAACCCACAGCCTGTCTTTTACGAGGTCGATGGTTCATGGATAGTGCAGACTCCCGCTGGCCATTTTATTGGCACTGAGACGCACTCTTCACAGTGGATTGGAATTGGTGGTTGGTTTAGCAACACCCTCATTCAAGTTGGAACTGAATCAAATGCCCACAATTATTACCAAAACAGCTATTATGCATGGTATGAAATGCTACCTACCTCAACGCAGGCTGGAAACTCTTCGAACGTAAAGATAACTTCCTTGACCGTACACTCAGGGGATGTAATCGACGCATCAATTTCTGAATACCAAAGCTCAAGTGAGTGGACGATCTACATACAGGATATTTCAACTGGTCAATCTTACCAAAACAATTTCCACTACACCCCTGACATGAAATCAGCAGAATGGATTGAAGAGAGACCTACGGTTAATGGAAACTATGCAAATCTAGCAAACTTTGGAACAGCATATTTCGGTCCCCAGTACACATCAGGATACTACAATCGTGCTTATGACACAAATGGATACATATATGATATAAACTCTCTGCCATATTACGCCATTTCAATGTACGACTCTTCCGGCACTCTAATGGCATCACCTTCTTCGTTGGGGAGCGATGGAAATAGTTTCACGGTTACTTGGCACAGCAGCACATGATAATTTCTGTTAATCTAAGCGAAATATTTCATGCAAAAGCCGCCAACACAATTTTTTTAATTTTCTAATCTTTTATGACCGTGAGGTGTTTAAATGCATAAAAGTGATATTAAAAGTGTAAGGTTGTTTCTAATATCTCTAGGTCTCTACTTTTACTACTTTTTTGGGATATTTGGTAACTCGCCCCCCTTTTATTTCATTGGAAAAGTATTCTTGAGTTCAAATGGAGGTGGAGGTATAAATGGATACCTCGGGAGCGGACCCAATTCCCTTGCAACAATCTACAGTTCAATTCCAGAATATGAAAAAGTGATAATATCATTAGAAAATGTGATGCTAAACAGCACCGTGTTATTCATCGCCATCACGCTTGCTATTGCCTTATATGGGACATTAACCATTATCCCGTTCATCAGAATTCAGAAAAGGGTTTCTGATATTTCATGAAATGTGAGATCCCACCATATATAAATGGTATTTTACTTTAGTTGGTTGTGGAATCCGTAATATCCGCACTTTATAAGTAATCTCTTTTTCTCATTTTCCCGGATAATAGGTTTGGCTTATGTACCATCCTTAATTAAACGGCTTTATGGGTGTATCGGCAAAAACAAAGGATGTACCTGATGACCGCGTGATTCAGGAGATAAAAAACGCAAGCTATCAGAAAGGATGGAACGCCAGGAAGGAATTTGATTCCGGGCTTATAGAGGAAGCTATCAGGAAAAGCCAGGATTTTGAGGATTTTTCCAGGATACTGAGAGAAGCTATTGCAAGAGAAGAGGGACCTGTGGAGTAATGCCGAGCGAAGATACTGGAAAAACGAGGGACCATATTTCACCAGCCCGAACGGATCATGACATGGAGAATACCATCAAGGAGTTAAGAAAGAAACTTGATTCTTTTGAAACACCAGAGCAAAGGGAACAGTATATCCGTGGCCTGATACATGGCCATAATTGGTTCCTTGAAACACTTGAAAGGGGCTTGAAGTTAGGTCTGACTGATATGAATCTTGATAAATTCCTCGAGAGTGAGATTCAGTCTCAGAAGATCTTCTGGAAAAGTGTGAGGGATAAGATATGAACAGATTTGACATGGAATTCTGGAATGGCGGCCTTAAAGCTCTGATTCTTGCAGCTGAGAAATTAGCTGAAATTGCAGAAGAGGATCCTGTAAATAAGGAGGGTATTCTAATTGCCAGGCATAATATTCTTGACATTAAGGAGAAGATAGAGCATATACATTCAAAGGACTTTTACAAGGCACTAGTCGATTAATCGTTGCCATGCCTGGGACTTTCTTTTTTCCATTTTTCTATTTTTTCCCTAACGGATGCTTTCACGAACTCTGCAACAGATGTGTAACCCAATTCCGGATGATGCGCAATGAAATTTTCCATATCTGCGTAGAAATTTTCTGGGAGTGAGACCTGTCTGTATCCCTTGACCATTCTACCATGACTACTATAGTTAAGATAATATGTTTGAGAGATAAATACACTATCTATGGTAGAAATAATTATAAACAACAAAATGTTCTCGCATGCATGGTAGAAAGTAAGTATTCTCAAATAAGTCTGCCTAGATCCATCATTGAGCAGATCGACTTTGAAATCTCTACCTCCAGCAATGGTTATCGCTCAAGAGCTGAATTTGTAGCTGAAGCGATTCGACAAAAGTTGAGTCAAAAAGTGGAGGTAAAGAAATGAAAACGGAAAAAATGATTGGTTTGCACAACCTTTCTATAATTTACAGACGGCTAAAAAGGATTTTCTTTGATTATTTTGAAATGAAGCAAAGGCTCAGGAAACAGATCCTTGACATCCAGGATTCAGTCCGGTATCTCATGACTTTCAGGAAGAACAACCCGGAGAATGACTGGTCTGAGACCATGATCCAGTATTCCCTGAAACTCCAGAGCAAACTTCTTACAAGATACCAGAAAAAATTCGGTGAATTCCCCTTTGAAATCGTGGAGCTGGCACAATGAGGCTCCAGGATATTGACATAAAGATCCCAATGAAGTTTGATTCCCTGGGAAATCCCATTATCACTGAAAGCGAAAAAGAAGCACTAGGGTTAGTAAAAACCAACAGGCCAGAACCCAGATTCTGGTACAGGTTTGAATGCAGGAACTGCGGTAATATCTGGAAAGCAAGAGCAAGACCTGACAGAGCGAAGTACTGCAATAAGTGCAAATCTCTTTCTATAAAGCG
>JAKAUD010000094.1 GCA_021827885.1 Thermoplasmata archaeon
TCTGTCAACCCCGATTAATTAATCAAAGTGCACGACCCTGTGGCTGACGAAAACTTAAGGCAGAACCTGCTTGACATCAAGGGGAAACTGACTTCAGAGCAACCCGTAACGAATTGGAGAGACGTGCTTGACGGTGCGGTCTACGAATACCCTGACAGGCTGCAGATAGAGGCTGTTGTGCTTGACAACATCAGAAAGAAATACATTGGCAAGGGAAGGATGGGGACTGAAATAGTAAAGCCTCAGGATGAAAAATTCTTCAAGGGAGAAGGAAACAGAAGAATCACCACAGAGGACTTTAAAGAGGGGATCATTTCCGTTGCGAAAGGGCTGATCGAAGAAAATTCTCTCGACATTTCCAAGACTTCTAAGTTATATGATGCACTGATGGACCACGTTTCAAAAAAATTCTTCCATGGTTTCAACATCTCTGAAGTGTCGCAAGATGAGCTGGAGACGGCATATTACTTCCTTCCCACAATCGAGGAGAAATTCACTAGGGGAATAATAATGGGTGTGATTATGGAGGCGATAAAGTGACGGATAAACCTTATGCCAATCCTGGGAAGAGTGCTTATTCAGTTGAGTTTTACCAGAGTGATCAGGAGAAGAGATTCATGGACGAACTCGAAAGGGACGAGAAGGTCGATAAATGGACGAAGAACCACGGCATCAGGATACCGTATTTCAACTTTGACGGAAAACTCGCCCATTATGTCCCTGATTTCTTAGTCGAATATGTGGATGGTAAACAGGAGATAGTCGAGATAAAAGGTTCGCACATGATGACAAAAATTACTCAATTGAAGGCAGATGCCGCAAGGGAATGGTGTAAAAAGAGAAATATAAATTATAGAATGATCGAAGTATGATCCTTTTGAAGGACCCGCCCCCCAAAACCTTAGGAGGGGAATATGAGGGGCAGGCAGCTGGAAATTTCACATCAGATAAAAACAGTGGCTTTACCATGTGGCGTTGATAAATAAATGCGGCTCGATTCCTCACTCAATCAGGCTGAGGACCTCGCCAATTTTCAAAGCAACCTTCTTTCCCTTTCCTGTAATTTCTATGATGTTCCTGGGTGGATACTTCCTTTTGTCAACTCTGGTCTTGATCAATCCAAGCTCCTTGGCCTTCTCAATGCTCGCATACAGCTGATGCACCGGGATATCACTTTGGTCCAGTATCTCAGTAAGAATCTTCCCCTTCTTGTCCGAAAGATATACCAGTAGCCTCAGGAAGCCTGACTGCTTCTCCAGGACCTTCAAGGGATCCATCGTCCATCAATGCAACAGAGGTGCTTAATGATTTCTCATTCAGCAATCAAAAATCGTTATAAGCATGAAATGATTGCTCATTCGACAACAATGTTATCCACTTTTCCCTACTACGGCGGGAGATTCTACCAGCTCAAGGAGATAATGGGGATACTGGAGAAACACAAGGAGCAATTCGACGTGGTTGTGGACGTGTTTGGTGGATCAGGGAAGGTGCTCATCAACATTCCGGAGCAATGGAGAAAGGCCAAGGTATACAACGACGTCAACAAGGACCTATACACTACGTTCAAGGTACTCCAGAATGAAAAGAAGTACAGATTGTTGACAAGGAAGCTGAGGAACGCATTTCCTCATGCCGAGATATTCATCGAACTGCGATTCTCACATCCTAGATCAGACGTTGAAATAGCATTTAAGACCATATATCTCCATACTTATTCATATGCTGGAACGGGGACGACATTCAAGAGATTCTACACGAGAGTCAACGTTCCACCATTGAAGTTTGATTATTTCCTGAGGGTCAAGAAGTGGATAGTGGAGAACATGGATTTCAGAAATCTTATGATCAAGTACAACAAACCCAAGGTCATGCTGTACTTAGATCCGCCATATCTTGACGGAGGCCAGACTTATAGGTACAGCTTCAAGATGAATGATTTCCTGGACTTGAAGAAGCTGCTGGACAAGCACAAGGGACCTACCTGCTGAATCTGTCGATGCACGATAAGGAGATGATTGATGTTTTTGGGAATCCGGACATGGTGACGGAGCATTACAGGCCTACCACAAAGGGGACGTACGATGAAGAGAGCAGGTGGCAGTGTGGGTACTGGTGGAAACTCTAATTATACAGAATTACGAAGTCAATTGTTTGCCTTAAAGTAAGTCAACTAATAAACGTGATTGTCAAATCTGCGTTGATAGATAGTGGTGATACCAGTATGACGTTTTCAGTAAACCTTCCTTTGTTTTAAACCTGTTCTTGAGGAGCCATGACATTATTGAGAAGTGGTGTTCAGCTATGCCTGTTGTTTTCTCTACCAATGGATACTCAAGGTAGAGGAAGACCTCTTTCCTGTTGTCCTGAATGAATGAAAGGAATTTTGATATTATGGGATCATCACCATAATAGGCATTCAGTAGATGGATGATGTGCTCGACCACATCACTTTCAGAAATATCTTCAATGTTCCTGAACAGAAGATCGGAATAACCGCCAATCTTCTTGATGTTCCTGTCTGTCTGGAAGAACATGAATTTGATGAACCTCTTTGCCAGATCAAGCTCCTTCTCTCTGTGCTGTTCCCTTATCTTATGGGCAAGGTCTTTCTCCAGATGGAAGAGGCATCTCTGCCTCTTCATCGTTATTCCCATCCTTCTCGATACTTCCATTAATACGGATTCGTAGTGGAATCCGTCTGTTGTTATGTATATGGTAGAGGGAATGGAGAATCTTGATAATGCATTCATGAGGAATGTGATGAGCGAAGATTCATCAAGATCGTTTATCACATCTTCAATAAAATTACCATTCTTTGCATCCCTTAACAGAGTCCTGTACCTCCTCTCGCCATCTATTGATACGTACTGCTCGTCATAAACAAAATAACCTGATGATTCCATCTTTTCTGTTGGCACATCAGGGACGTTCGTCCTTATTGTTTCGTGCGATATTCCCATTCCAAGAAGATCAAGGAAGAACGATTTAGTCTTCCTGAGGGATGTTTTCACTCTACCCTTTACAGTTTTATCATTCATGTCATCAGAATAATGCTTCCCGTATCCATAGTTTGGATGTCTTGCATCGAATGAATAACCACAGTCGTTGCATGAGTATTTCTGCACCCTTACATCTATTCCGCCTATTGTCCTTGGAAATGTACCGTTCCTGGATACGTTCCTTGACAGGCATTGAGTGCATATTGGCTTAGGGTAATAGAGAATGAAATTCTTCCCTTCTTTTATGTTCACATCTGGAGTGTTGATGTCAAGAGGAGATGATGGACCATCTCCAGTGAAATCATCCAGGTTGTAAGTGATAACAGTCCTCTTTAAAAAAGGGAACCTGTGGACTTTCATGATGTTACAACACAGTAACATATTTCATGATTTCTCATACCACATCTGGTAACAATTGATTTAACTGGAAATGAAGAAATTCAACTTAAGATTGACATCGTCTAATAAACCTAAAAGTCAATAGGGTTTATCTTCTACTGGATCATTCTAAACTTATGACAAATACGACCGAAAAAATATCATACATCAAGTTTTTTGCACCGATTAATGGAAACACTACCAACTCGCTTATGAATGTAGTTGACCAAGCTGTTAACCAAGGAGCTACTAAGGTAGCTCTATTGATATCATCTGGTGGAGGAACCGTTTTCCATGGAATTTCAGTTTTCAATTACCTAGTAGGACTACCAATCGAAATTGATACACATAACTTTGGAAGTGTAGACTCCATAGGAGTAGTTATATTTTTGGCGGGGAAGAAAAGAATGTCAGTCCCAGATGCGAGATTTTTAATTCATACTGTTACGACTTCCTTCTCAGCGAATGTGAATCTAGAAGAGCAAACCGTCGTTGAAACTTTAAAGAGCATGAGAATTGATATCGACAACATTGCGAATATTATAGCTAAAGGAACGAACAAAACACGAGATCAAGTAAAGGAAGATATGTCTGCCAGAACAACTCTTACCGCAGATCAGGCAAAATCGTATGGACTTGTTCATGAAATACGTAAAGAGTTAATTCCACAAGGAGCACAAATCAGTTCTATAAACGCGTCGTAACAACCTTCAAATCCTGATCCTCAAAATGGAACTGAAATTGCTTGAGTTTATCCTTAAAATTATTCTCTACTTGGAATTCATATTTTCATTTATTTCACTTTTCAAGAGGCAGGTGAAATTTGAAATAGTGAACCTAAAATTTAGTATTGATGTGTATGAAAAACGATGTGTTCAACAGGGAATTCGACAAGCTGATTGAAGGGAGAATGAAGAAGCTATCCAGGATTGACTTAAGAGAAGAACTGGATTCCAGGGAGAACGTTTCGGCAATATCAAGCCCAGATGGAGACGAAGTTTTCTGGGAATGAGAATAGGAAATGGAAATAGAGGAGACAGGAGGGATTTATGTGAAAAACAATGGATTTGTGAAGGAGTACGTGACGGGAAGGAAGGACCAGTGGGACATCGACTACAAGATCATGATGAAAGGATACGAAAATACGAAGACAAGGGAGCAGTTCTTTGAGTTCCTTAAGGAGAATATGAGTTTCGTGATTATGAAAGTATCGAACGAGAGGGCGGACGAGCTGATGGAGGAACTGGAACTAATCTGAGTTCTCTTTATTCTTATTTCTTTTCCGAAATCCCACCATAGTCTCTTGAAGCCTCTTCAGGTCTTCATCTTTCGCCCTGGGCCCTTCCAGTGTTGTTACATAACTCGGGTATTCTTCGAAATAGATTTTTTCTGGAGCTATCGCCTGCTTCGTTTCTCTGCTGAGCCCAATGGCCGGATAAAGCTTAGAATGGAGATGGTCCGTATGCATGCCCTCAAAAACCATATGTACTCTCGCTATGTCAAGTCTCGTTACCAGTAAATTCGCCACCCTCTTAGTCGCTATCATAAAATCAGTAAGCTCTTTATCGCTGAGTGCAAACGCATCGCTATCAAGGTGTTTCTTTGGCATCACGACCGTCTGGCCCTTTATATTTGGAAAAATATCTAGGATTGCGAGATAGTTTTCATCCTCCCATATCTTATAGCTTGGAAGTTGCCCCTTAACTATCATGCAGAACAGACAATTATCTTCAATCATTAAAGACACCCGGGTATTTCCCAAAACCATTCGTTTCTCATCACTTCACCGTCATTATTTCCTTCAATCTCCATCAACATCATTTCTCCAAATCCTCCCTCATCCTGTCATATTCCACCTTAGATATTTGGCGTGTTTCATATCGGTTCCTCAGTATCTTCAATGCATCAGAATTGTGAACTGAAATAATGGAAGAATTCGCTGAAGCGAAGTACATGATTGCAAAATCTGTAAAGATTACCCCAATGAAGCCCAGAGCCATGACAAACGAAAGGACGTTGTTCTGCATGCCGCTGAACAGAAAGAATATGCCTGATATTCCAGCAGTAAGAGTCAATATACCGTTGACAAAACTCAGTGCAATAATTTCATACCTTCTACTGACAAAAGAAAAAGCAAGCAGAAGTATTGCAAGGAGTCCTATCACTAAACCAGTCATCATATGGATCATTATTTCCGGTATTGAGAATGCGGCAAGCATCATGAACTGCATGGGAGACGGTTGCAGTGATGTATTGATGACGGGAGCGAAGAGGTTGATCCACATCCCCAAAATGAATTGAATTACGAGCAGGAACAGCTGGATCATCACAAACATGACTACCAATCTTCCACTATCTCGAATCATATATCATCCCCCATCTATCTGCCATTCTTTTCCAAATCCTCCCTCATCTTATCATACTGCTCCTTTGTTATCTCGCCCTTAGCATATCTCTCCCTCAGTATTTCAAGAGCGCTGTCATGGTGCCACCAGTCCCAGCCGGGAGTAGATGAACACCTGTAGCTCCTTGATGTCCATCCTATTGATCTTGCGAACCATATAAGTGCCCATATGAATATGAAGAGGAAGAAGAGGCCTATCAGTCCACCTACGACCCCTCCCGCAACCCCTAACCAGTTGCCATAGTAAGTGGGAAAGCGGTTGGGGTTGAAGATCACGCCCAGTACTGCCGCTATTCCTATGAGGATGAACATTACAGGGAGACCGTACCAGAAGATCCTGCGGGGGTCAGGATTGCGATTCATTCCTCCAGCACCCCCTCAATCTCTTTCATTCCCATTCCACAGTGACTTTCAGTGCTTTGGGCTCCTTGGACCCAAATACAGATTTCTGCAAGTAGAGCGTTCCTATGACCGGGTTACCGGTGCCCTTTTCCTGGAACCTGTAGGTGTTCTTTGTAGCTCGCTCAAACTCAAATTCTATTTCTTTCTTGTTCATTCATTCGCCTCCCAGAATTCCTTCTATCTCCTTCAAATGCTTTGCAACTTTCCTGCCTTTTTCGGTAAGGGAAACATAATTTCTTGGGGGATACTTTTTCTTGTCAATTTTTGTTAAGACAAGTCCTAAATCCTTAGCTTTCTCTAATGCCTTGTACCCTTGGTTTATTCCTACGCCAGCATCATCCCAAATATCAGAAAGCATGTGCTCGTCATGTTCGCTTAAGAATATGAGTATGCGCAAAATTCCAGATTGTTTCTCCAGTATAGAGATTTTTGCCATACTATATTCTGATTAATAACATGGAATATATAATATGACTTCTAACTTCCAAGTTTCATGTAAGAAGATATTTATAGATATTAGATATATCTTCTAAGTTGGAAGTAAGAATATGACAACTAGAAAGATTTTGATAACGTTGCCAGAAGAAGATGCAGAATGGTTGGATTCTCATCCAGAGATAAGCAAGAGCGGACTTTTTCAGAAGATGATTACATACCTGAAAACAAACAACCCCATCGAGTTGGAAGGCAAGAATTTATCTATAGTCTTAAATGACCCGAATAACCGCAAAGACTCTGAAAGGGTGTCTGCATGATCTTTCCCTGCTCTGAAAATGGGTGCCTTGGGATAGCCACCCCCTCTCTCCGGTCGTAGTGACCTTTTCCAAAACAGGGAGTTGACAAAGGCCACTGGCATGGCACTATCAGGCGGGATGTGGTATTTCACATCCTGAGGGAGTGTCCGCGTGGTTGCGTAGCTCTCTTCGTCTCAAATCGTCTTGACTGTCGCTCGATCCTTTTTCTGTTTCTCGTCTAGGAGTGCCTTGACTATTGCAGAAAGAATGACTGTTTTCTCCGATTCCGGTATGTTCTTTAGGATGTTTTGAACATCTGGACTTATACTGTTTTTCTGAATTAAACTATCTTCAATCTTATTTTGATTCTCTTGCAACTTGAGAGCTGCTTCCGTTGTCAGCGGGAACCAGCACCTGAAACAATATGAAGACGTGCTAGGATTCTTTTCTCCGCACCTTTGGCATATTTTCAGCTCTGCGCCCTTTAGTGTTTTCTCTTCCGGCTCCAGACCGTTGGCCTTTAAGATTGCATTCCTCTGCTGATAGTTCGATAGGTGTACATATTTCTGCGCCATCCTGGAAGAGCCAGTCCACCCTAATTGAGCCTTGAGGACTCCTTCGCTAAGAACCTCAGCGTATCTTGATGCGTAGCTGTGCCTGAATAAATGAATGTGAATTCTTTTCTTTATTCCCGACCTCTTTACTGCCCTCATTAAGTTTTTCCTAGTTGCATGATAGTTAATTGGTTCTCCTGTTACTGAATCTATGAACAACGTGGCCTCAGGGTTGTCCTTATCGGGATGTGCCTCTCTCCACTGTTTGAGGTAAGAAATACTATCACCGATCACGTAGACTATCCTTTCCCCTGTCTTTCCCGTAACCCTCACGCTCATGCCCTTGTCGTCTATTTCTAGGTCTTTTATTCTTATAGTGAGGATTTCTCCTATTCTGCATCCGGTATCATATAGGATCGACACCAATGCCTTATCTCTGATATTTTTGCAATTGGCTATTATCTTGTCCGCTTCTTCCTTACTTAGCATTTCTTCTGATTTCTTTAACCTATCAACGTTTGACTTCACGTGAATCCACGAGCATGCCTTCTTGTATTCCCTGTTATTCAGTTGCCAGAAGTAAAATTTCTTAAGCGTTTGCTTATAGTCCTCTACGCTCCTTGGTGATATCCCTTTCTCGGCCAGTTTCTCAATACAGAGTTTGAGATCGTCTTTCGAGGGAGCTTGGAACTTCTCTTGCAGAATCTGTGCTATATGTCTCAGTCTTGTAATGTAGAACATTACTCTGAAATCTGTCAATCCGTCCAACCGGATGTCTCGTGAAAACTTCTCTATTCGCCTATAGTTAGCTTCATTGTTGAGGATTCTCTCAGTCCTTGACAGTTCATCAGATACGCTAACCGTATAGATTCCTGTATTACCCACAAAGAGCTATAGGATGGTAGTTAAAAAGGTTATCGCATTTAACCTATTGGCTAATGCGCGGCGCTCGCATAGTCAGAATGGTTTATGAGATTTCAGAATT
>JAKAUD010000006.1 GCA_021827885.1 Thermoplasmata archaeon
AGCGTGAATGTCTTTGATCTTCAAATTTGCGATTTCGCTTCTTCTAAGTCCCGTGTTCACAGTCAGAAGAATCATTGTGTGATCTCTCATATCTTCAACTGTCATTCCTCTCGATCTTTCAATCAACCATCCGATCTGGTCTGCATCATACCTGTTCACAACGTACTTCTTCTTTGTTCCTTGAACATAGACGAACTTGTCCCATCCTTCCTTTCCGAGGGAGGACTGGAAAGAAATCCACCTGTTGAGGTACTTGATGTACTCATTCACTTTCTGTTTGGAAGACCCTTTCCTCCTTTCGTTAATAAGGAACTCCCTTATGCTCTCCCTTGAGGAGAGTTCACATTGTCTGGAAAAGAATCTCATCTTTCTTGAAGTGTATTCTATGGTGGACCTAGAGAACTTCTCATACATCCAATTTTCAAAACCTAGAAACTCCCCTTCCGTATTCCACTTGACTTCGTCCGAGTCTATGCTTCTTATAGCCAAGTTCATCTTAGACAGTCTCCAGGTAGTCTGGTTAGATTCTTGCCCAAATATGTGGATATCGTCTAGGCGACCCTGGTGAGCCTCAACAAACTTCTCACTCTGTACAAACATGCCGCCAGATCCGCAGCATGGATCAAACACTCTCCCTTTGTAAGGCTCTATCATTTCAACCAAGAGTTTAACTATACTTCTGGGTGTGTAAAATTGCCCACCTTTTCTGCCTTCAGCTAGGAAGAACTGTCCAAGGAAATACTCGTAGACCTTTCCAAGGATATCCTTGTCCTTAGCTTCAAGAGTCCCTATAGTTATAGAGCTAATGAGATCTATTAGTTCACCAAGTCTTTGCTTGTCAAGTTGTGGCCTTGAGTAATTTGTCGGAAGAACTCCTTTTAGAGATAGATTATCGCGCTCTATTACTTCCATAGCATCGTCTATCATTCTTCCAATAGTAGGAAGTTTTGCACTTCTCTGAATATAACTCCATCTAGCTTCTGGAGGAACCCAGAATACATTTCTTGATGAATATTCATCCCTATCTTCTGGGTCAGAGAAGTTCTTTATATCTATTTCAAGCTCTCGGTATACCTCCGAGAATGAATCAGAAATATACTTTAGGAATATCAAACCAAGCACCACGTGTTTATACTCTGCCGCGTCCATATTGCTTCTTAACTTGTCAGCGGCAGCCCACAGTTTCTTTTCCAAGTCTCGCCCTTGATACTCCATCAAACAGTCTTCTTTACCCTGATTTTCCACAATTAATGATATCTACTAACCAGTAAATTACGTTTTCTGGCCAGAAACACCCGACAACATAGTTTTTATTTAAAGAAATTAATATTCCTTATGACCAGAAGGGGTACAACAGAATTAGGTCCAAGAGACATAATTATGTCTATATCAACCCTACTAGGACTGTTGGTTGTTGCAGTTGGATTTCTACACTCCTATCAGGCGTCAGCTTCTCAAGTCAAGAATCTTACTGAAGTGATAATAGCTGTGGCATTTACATTCATTATGACTGTTCTTGTTGCAGTTGCATTTGCACTGACTGGCAATAGGGACCTCTGGATACTTTCAGTACGAATGTATCTGTCGAGCTGGGTAATCTTTGGTTTGGGAATGATAATTATAATTGCCTTTCAAGGATTAGGCAATTTCACGTGGATAAGTGCCGGGATTGCTTCGGTTAATGTGATCGGAATATTTACTCTTCTAGTCTTTTTTTTCCTAGCACTTTCCCTGGGGTCTTATTTTATATACTTCGGTAAACCGTTCTCCGATTATATTTGGGCTGTTCAAAAGTCAGGTGGGAATATGATAATGCTGATAGAAGAGGCATCCAACCTCCTAGTTCATTATTCTGGTGACTCGGAAGTAGCATTCCTCAAGCTATATGACGATATCCACAGTCTCCTTAGAATGATAGGTCAAAAGAAAGAACTAGAGGGCCCAAATAATTTTAAGAAGATCGTTAATGCAATGTACAAGGGTTCGAAAGATAGAAGAAAACGATTTCTTAGTATTGATGTATCAGATAATTTCAACAAGCTCTACAATAGAATCCGAAAAGGAGTACTAATAGATGAGTATATTATGGACATGGGTATTCGATCTGCAATACTATTTAGGGTTGAGCTAACTAATTTCATAGACGCTATGAAACCTTAACTGGAATCCATTAAAGTGACAATTTCAAGAATCTTCTTAGAGATTTCTCTCCCTTTATCAGTTATCATAATGAGATTCCTTGCCTGATATCTCTTATCATCAGCTCTCGTTTTCACCAATACCAACTTTTTTTGGCTAGAGGAAATTAGCCACTACATGTATAATCCCAAAGGAACTTACGAAAATGGGACAGGTAAAAGTGCGGGTACAGGTGAGATTTAACTTTCTCTAGGTCAATTTCAGACTAGAAAATACCAAAATGTATGTATTATTAAGATGGAGAAGGGATCTCAAGTTGAGCTACTCTACAATTTGCGTTATCAATAGATTCTCGTATGACTTTTAAGAAAATATAGGTTAGAAGGGCTGCTAAAATCGTTATTGAATAATATATTGCTTGGAGTGCACCGTCAAAATGAAAAAGATAGAAGCAATTTTGTGCTACAAAGAATTGACTAACTGTGAGAGATACCTGTTCCCACTTTCTTAAAGAGATCCACAATACTCACCTACAATTTGAGAGAGGCACGTCATGGAACTAGGGAAACGAGATGGAACTCCTTACGGTGAGGCAAGAAGACTTAGGTATATTTCTGAGATTTGTAACCTCTTGACTGATACTGGGAATATTGATGCAACATTATTGACTGAAAGAATCAAATCAAAGGCAGACGACCTGGAGCAATTAAGAACAGCACATATCAGGATTAGCGGAAAGATAGGGACTAGGAACGTCGCCCATAATTACATTGAATTTAGCAGATGGCTAGAGGTCATAAATAGGAGTGGTCACTTGGCTAGTCCGAACGGATATACGTTGCTCTTTTCAGAAATCTACGGGGGTCCGGCTTTCAGACTAACTAATGAAGAGAAAATAGCATTCTTCCAGACTATTTCGAGAAAAGGACAAGTTATAGACGTTCTTGCAAGTTTAAAAAGAGAAAATTACGTTAAAGACACCGTAAAGAAATTTAGGCAATATGGCGAACATTTTATCGAGACCTTTTTTGAATGGTTCGTTGACCTAGGTATTCTTAAAACCAGTACCAGCTCAAGCAGAGAATTCTATCTTACCGCGACAGGGGAAAGTCTTGTCAATGAGATGGAGGCAGATAGATCTGACGTGAAAATGACCTCCAACTTCTGTTCATCGGTGCTACGGAGAACCATTTCAAATGACGCTGAATCTGGAAGATTCGTAATTGACAGTACATTTAAACTTAGTTTTAAGACACTACAAAACAAAACGAGAAGCGAGCTAGGGAATAATCTTTATACAGCTTTACCAATCCTTTTATATATGCAATCATATCTAATTGTGAAGCACAATCTGTATCTACGGGTTAAAGATATAGCGGCCCTGCTTAGTGAAAGCAAACTCTCCTCGATAGGCCATATCCATCTTAACTGGGAAGATGCTTCAAGAAAGGGCCACATTGTAGTCTTGGGAGATGTACTCGATGAAAGATAACGATGAAATGAAAGAGTATCTCAATGCATTTGGTTTCAGAACAGACAAGGATCCGTTTCCTGCAACCCCTCCAACTAATGTTGACTACTGGGCGGATAATGATAAGGTATTCAAGAAAATAATCCAAATGGAAAGAGACTCGTTACTCTTTGATTCCAGCTCCTTGTACATTTTCTGGGGGCCATATGGAAGTGGTAAGACATTTGCAGCATATTACTTAGAAACTCTTAACAAAGACCCGGCGATGGCAACAGAAATGGGCCTATCAAAGAAACCAGTTGAAACTATTGTTCTTCCTGCAACAAGACCTACAAGGGGCAGCCAGGTTATCTATAACATCCATCTCCATATTTCAAAGAATCTCATTTCCAAAATTCTCTTGGACAGAGACCTTCTTGCGGTTCTCAGGACTAACACGAACAAGCTAGGTCCAGGTGAGATTAAAGAAGCAATAAAAGATATGACTAGCAAAATACCATTGACTCTATCGGGAGAATACGGAACTGATTTAGTATCATCTAGCGAAGGATACAAATATCTCACAAATGGGAGAAGCAAGATCGGCAAAGTACTTGATATTTATTCTTTGACTTCAATCATAAATGTGTTAATGCAAGTGGTCCTAGAAAGGAATCGACGCGTCGTAATTGCTATTGATGAACTGGAAAATCTCACCACTGTGACCACTTCAGAAAGACTTATGATAAATGACTACATAAGACGCCTCTATGATGACAATCCTCGAGGATTATCGCTTATTCTAATTTTCACATATGACTCTTATGACGACATAAACATTGTAATCGAACCTTCAATAATCTCAAGAAAGAGGGATGTTATTGAGTTTTCATATCCTGAAGAAGGAGATATTGAGAAATACATCAAAGGATGTATTGAGGAAAGAGCTTCCAGAAAGCTTAACGAGGTGATGGAGTCAGAAGTTCTAAAGAAAATTGTCAAACTTCTTACAAGTACACTTGGAAAAACCATTACATTTAGAAAGATAAATTTTGAAATGCATTCAATAATGAGGAACATCTATGAAGCTACTGGGGATCATCCTCAGAATTTTAAAATTACGCTGAAAAGCTTTGACGAAATTTATGGTAAAAGAACAGAAGAGCTAATGAATGAAGTGAGAAAGAGGCAGAAGAAGAGTTGACTTTTTCTAGTAAGATATCAATCGCGGATGAAAGTTTCTTCTTAAGTCTTATTGAATCTGATGTATCGTTCCAGGCATTTGAACATCTAGAAGAAAAACTTGGACTTATTGTGCCGATTCCTGAACAGGAGGATCAAATAAAATCTGCAATAAAAATACGCGATCCCGAGGACTTACTCCTTTGGATCAGAGCAATTGATGATGGACTCAGCAGTCTTTTGAATTTATATTGGAGAAGTCGCGACTATGGAGCAAACTCAGATGAACTTAAGGGTCAAATTCAAGAAATAGCCAAAAAAGTTGACAGGTTGACACATAAATTGAATGCAGGAATTTCTTGGGATGATATCCTCGTACTAGCGACGGGCATATGGATAAGTGAGCATACTAACAAAGTCGTAACAGCGATAAGCGATGACAGAGATATTCTGGCGGCCGGGCATCTAATTTGTTCTTATCTCGGAAGGGAAATTAATATTCGATCGACTTACGAACTATTAATAGGTCTGACTGAACCAGATATAATCTCTAATTACTTACGACACTGTGACATTGAAATGGAAGTAATGGCGACAGAAAGAATAAAAAAATCGCAGCTGGAAAAAAATCTCAACAATCTACTTGAAAGAGCCAAAGTGAGTTTTCACCCTTCCCCGAAGAATAGGAGCATAAACGTGACAAAACTTTTGGGATGAGAGGTATCCTCAATGTTAAATATAAAACAGTTTTTAGCTCATTCACAATATATAAGTGTTAAAATTGGCAGCAATTAAAGACTACGAACGAAAAGTTGGAATTCGGCCCATATACAAGACAACCTTGGGGACTATGTATAAGGGACGCATAGAAACATTTTTAGAATCTGAGGTCTCCAACTATTATAAGGGTAAAATAGGTCTAATTCTCACTTCTCCGCCATTTCCTCTGAATCGTAAAAAGAAATATGGGAATAAGGAAGGGGACGAGTATCTGGAATGGCTCAGAGATTTGGCTAGTCCTTTAGCCAAACTCCTTAAACCAAAGGGGTCCATTGTTCTAGAAATTGGAAATGCTTGGGAAAAGGGGAAACCAACTATGTCAACTCTAACCGTTCGGTCGCTGCTAGAATTTCTGAATTCTGGCAGTCTTAAACTGTGTGAGCAGTTCGTTTGTTTCAACCCTGCTAGACTTCCCGGACCAGCGCAATGGGTTAATGTTGAAAGAATCAGAGTTAAAGATGCATTTACAAATGCTTGGTGGATGTCTCCTTCAGAGAGACCAAATGCGGACAATAGACGGATTTTGGAGGAATACAGTGAATCTATGAAAAAACTGCTGTCTCGAGGAAGTTATGATTATGGAAAAAGGCCATCTGAACACAACATAGGTAAATCTTCGTTCTTAAAAAATAACAGAGGAGCTATACCTTCAAATGTTCTAATTTTCTCTAATACTGAGTCAAACTCTGATTACCTTAATTACTGCAGAAGCAGAAGGATTAAGTTGCATCCAGCGAGAATGCCCGAACATTTTGCGGAATTCTTTGTGAAATTTCTAACTAACTCTAAAGATATCGTTCTTGATCCGTTTGCGGGTAGCAACACTGTAGGAGCCATCGCTGAACGACTGGGAAGGAAGTGGATATCAATAGAGCCGAGATCAAGTTACATCAAAGGGTCGGTAGGACGATTCAAAGGGACCAAAATGATTGAGATAGGTAAAATGTGAAAAGCAAAATTTCATAGACTCGTAATTCCAATAGTTTAATCCATAACCTGAATCTTATGTAGATATGTCTGAAGAATCCTGCTTTGCCAAGTTTAGGAAAGAAATCCCCCAATTTCTGGCAACCAAAGATATGAGTACCTCAGAGATTACAAAGAAGCTGGGAATAAAATTTCCCCATTGCGTAAGTGATAAGCCATACTCTTGGAATGGGGGCAAATCCGGTCTCGAATGGAAACATACTGTTAGAGAGGCTCTCGATTACTTAAGAAGAAATAGCGCAATAGAAGAACGCAACAAGAAATGGCTTCCTAGGTATCAAACCTCAGAAGGTAACAACCGCGAAGAAAATGAAATGCTTTTGGAAGCGAGAAATAGTAGGCTGTCAAGAAAAGCCATTGCAGACCAGTTAAGACAGATTACCCCGAGCTCATCCAATTATGTAGAATATCGCGGTAAACGTATTAGCAGAGATATTGACACAATTGCAAAGCTTAAACTTTTGAGGGAATACAAGTGCCAGATATGCGGTACAAGCATTAAGAAGAAAGGCGGAGGTCTATACATTGAGGGTGCACACATTACGCCTAAGAGAAGAAGCGGACCTGAGATTCCAGAAAATATCCTTATACTTTGTCCTAACCACCACAAAGAATTCGATTACGGTGATAAGGTAGTACTGATAAGGTCCAAGGAATTAATTAGATTTCGATTAAATGGAATCACATATACTCTATCTTTGATATTTTAGCCGGCATCCTATAAATATACTCAGAAGAGGTCCTCCACAGTTCGTACTTTTCTTGGTTCTAATTTCTCCTTGAATTTTCTCAATTTGGCAATTAGCATAGGGTCATAGATTCTTAACAAGTTACAGTCAAACTGAAAGTCAAGCCCCTGATGATTAGGTCCAATGAATATTAACTCGTCGTTAGGAGAATGGTCGTTTCCTATTATCTTCCGCAACAATCTGTATACTCTTTTCTTATGGTTAAAATAGAATGATGAAGAAAGTCTTATCACTTTATATCCCCAGCTTATCATTTCCACGTCTCTCTGGTAATCTTTGTGTGGATTGTGAGTTAGATCATCAAGTTCTATGTCAATCTTCTCCTCTCCTCTTTGCAGGAAGAAATCAAGTTGGTAGAATAATATCCCTTTAATCACGAGGTCCTCTCTTAGCCATGACCCCTTCAGGATTACATCACGTTTAACAGAGTAGCCAGATCTTTCAGCTATTTCACGTATTCTAGCTTCAGCAGCATCCTCCGCGAGGCTGTAATATTTCCTGTCACTTTCTCTAATTTCCTCTAAAATCGCAGGTACATTATCCGGGACTCTTTTGAATTCAACCGATTCTGTCATTACATTCTCCTCTCATTTTGAGAAAATCCACTGATTGTTGGCGAATTATTGCATTCCTGCCTTTATTGTACCAGCAACCACTCCTTATTTTTGCAAGTAAGCTTGCCATTTTCTTCCTAGGCCCACTGTTAGAGGCGTTGAAATACGGTCTAACGCCAAAAATTGGAAGAGGCCCCAGGAGGCCATTCGCAAGAAGTCCTTCGATATTCCAGACACTGCTATTAATACGGGACAGAGCATTTTCTAAAGTCAATTTCCCATCCCCATAAAATATAACAATGCCTCGTCAGCGTTTCCAGGAGAGTCAATGTGAAAATGATTCCAATATCGGATTACGGACCTTGCTAAATCCTTACCAAGCCTCTTGCGGAGATTGTAGTATGCCTTGTCCTTTGTGTCAAGGCCAAGGATCATACTCGAATCCCTCCTAGAATGAACTCAAAGGTTTGAATCCCCGCCAGTCCATTACGGATGTTCCATAGTCCTTCGGATTCATGACTCCATTTTTCCCTCCTTCGGTCTTGTTTTAACCTTTACTACTTCCTTTCAAATCTGTTACCAATGAGGCGCACGTA
>JAKAUD010000168.1 GCA_021827885.1 Thermoplasmata archaeon
TGTCTTCAAATTCCACGCTTCCTCTGAGAGACAAAAGGAGATCCTTCTTGCTCTGGGATTTAATCAGTCTATCCAGAAACTCGCTGAAACTTTCATTCTCTTTCTTGAATCCCACCAGTTCATCGTAAACTGACTTCTTGATGGTAATAGTTTTAGGCATAACATATGTTTATGTTTAACTATTATATTAACTTTCATGTGTCGGCAAGCAATATAGCTCCAGCAATACTTATCCAACATAATATAGGGCTCAGTTCTTTCAAGAAACGAGAATCCGGCGTTTCGAGGGAGTGTGTGATATGATTACCTTACCCGAGCGGTTAGAGGTGCCTTATCATTGCTCCAGGGTACGGCTATCCATTTATCTACTTCTTGATTCGCCCAGAGGGAAGGCTACAGGGGAGAGGGTTATTGCAGGGGTTAACACCCCTACGAGCTGTCATAACAGCTCTACCCCGGCTAAATAGAAAGGAGTTATCTGTCCAGGATAAGTTTAATGCTTTTTAATGATACAATGAATTGCAGGATCTATCAGTTGACGAAATGTACTTATCCGGTTTCTATGTCGATATTTGTATGAGGACAACGGAACAAGTTAAGCCAAAAGAACCGGATGTACCCGAAATTGTAACGATATGGCTAGAAATTGAAAAAGAAGTCCAGAGAAGAGTCAAGAAAAGACTTGAAGAGGAAAAGACTACTTTTGCGATAGTTAAATAGAAGTAGAGGAAGATTAATGAATCGGGTTTTGAAATGGCCCAGGGAGGCATCAGGGGAGTACTTTCCGCGATGATGTTTCTGTGTGCGTTATCCCTAAGCACACGGGCCAGTTTTCCATAGGTGAGTTCGGAATCTTTCTCGACAACCGTGGATGCTATAGTTAACTACCATTTCAAGAAATACTTAGGAGCTTGTCTCTTGATTGAAGGTTAGGTAGAAGAGATGTAAAGGGAGGCAATGCTCGGAAGCAGGCATCCAAGATTTACACGTAATTGGGGGCACAGTCGTGACACTTTCTTACCTATTCTTTATTATCATACACATATTTCGTAATTCTCTCAGTTTCATCAGCATTATTGAGTGCCCTGTACTGGTATAGTAATGTAGGTTTAGAAATCTGGTATAGGTAGTCTCTTCCTCCCGCTGCGAACTTGTCACAGACTATAATTGTCTTAATTGAAGAGCTGAAATCTTTAATATATTTTCCAAGGAGTTTTGTGTTTGATAGTATCTCTTTTGTATATTTGATTTGCTCTATTTTTTCTTTGACTTTATTTACTTCCAACGTACCTTTGTACTTTTCAATTATGTAAAGGTTTGTTTTATTACATCCTGAAATTTGTATACATACACTGTCCGCCGCAGTTTTACCTAGTCTATCTCTTTGAATACAGGCCTTATCATCAAAATCAAGGCAGCAAAAATCCTCCAAATCATCACCAAATTATCAGGAGGACAACTCCTTAGCTTGTTCGTTTAGTGCTTCAGAAATAGATTCGAATTGCTCTATGTCCCCGTTATCTAAGATCTTTTTTTCCTTTGTTCTTCCATCATCTAGAAGATAGATTTTAACGTCCTTCTTATTCTTCTTGTGGTTTATTCCAATTTGAACTAGAAAGCGGTCACTGTGGGTAGTGAGAAAAATATTCCCTTTTAGTGAATACAAGAAATTTGCGACATCTATTTGTTGTCCAGCGTGCAAGTTTAATTCGGGTTCCTCGATAATTAGATTTGTAAAATTCTGGAAGAAGACTAGAGGGATGGTCTGAGAATAACCAGATGACAGGAGGCCGAGAGGAATAGAGTGATTATTCTCTTCTACCTCTATTCTTAGCGGTTGAGTAATTTTGAATGAAATATTCTTACTTCTGAAAGGAAGATGATATTCATCGGACCGGTCACGGGAGGATGTTGCCGCCTTTTGAAGAAAGTCTTTAATAAATCTACCTACAGAAGCCCTGTCAGTTTGGATAGGAGCTTCTTGCCTCGGTATACCAAGTTGCTGAGCTAAAATTTGAGAACCGTATGAACTTACGTACCAAGAAGTAAGAACATTGAAAATTGAGACTATAAGTCCCCTTTCCGTAGGCAAAAAGATTTCAGACCGACTCTTAAAATAATCAGGAACAATTAAACTTTGGATTTGATAGCCCATCAAATTTATCCTTTGTTGAGAAGGCATATCTGATGAAACGCGTAGCTTGATAACTCCATCTTTTATGCTACAAGATCCTCCGGTCCCAGGAGCGGATTCTACTTGATCGATGGTAATTGCGAAATCTTTCTTGACATGAAGACGGAATTCGATTTGTTGCTGGCTTAATCCAAACAACATTTCCATCCTCTCATCTTCAATTGAAATTATTGTTTTTTTCATAGTCGAGTCTTCTTTAATAAGAAATGCATAGGGAACTCCAAAATTACTCTGAAGTGAATTTTCAAAATTCTGCCTAAAATGTCTCTCGAACATTGAATTTAATTCGGAGAATTCCAGTTGATATGTCTTAGTTCCCCTGTTGGCGTCAACTGTACCTAGTAAACCTTTGTCCATTTCAGGACTTGGGAAGAACATCGGAAACGCAGTAAAGATGTCACTTAGTGATAACAAAACAAGAGAAAGAAATGTTTTTCCAGCACTATTTGGCCCTATAATTGCGGTCATCTGATTCAGTTCAATTTCTGCGGATTCAATGGGGCCTATATTTTCCACTTTCAATTTCAGCATGTATGCAGAACAATTTTTCCGTTGTTAAAAGCCTTTTCTTTTAGTAAAGTATCTCCGATTTTTTTTGAGCTCGGAGGATTTGTAGGGTAACGAGAATAATATCTTTAGGCCAGAAAGAGGCCTGATTCATAACAATAGTTAATAGTTGGAACAAGATTTATTCTAATATGGCGCAAAATCCATTACCTAACGTTGAAATTGAAGAATCAGAAATAATAGATTTTGATACTCAAGATATTACCAAAGGTGTAAGAGTCAAACTTAAGGATGGGTCTATTTTGGAGGTTATGTTAGATGTTACCGCAGTTACCAAGATAGGTCACGATATAAATACAGGGATGCCTGTTTATAACGTTAATTCGAGTACTATAATAAAGACAAAATATATTCCCAAGGAACTGATGAAAAAAACTAAGAATACAAAGCCTCAGGGTTATCAATGAGTTCTGCAAATAAACACAGGAATTTCATCTATTCTACGAGAGCCAGGCTATTGCATCCTGCTTCATTTCGCCTACGGTAGAATATATATGGTCAATGAACGCGTCCTTGGTAGATATCCCTAAGATTATTCGATTGTACCATTCTAGGAGCTGAATTGTTGTAATTAGACAAAATGAATTTCTCTCCGCAAGGTCAATAGATTCTCTTGAGAAGGATTGTCTTCTGGTATGAGGATCGTCAAGTCTAAATGGGTTCCCTATTGCCAATCCCTTGATAGTCTTGCCACGTTTGGTAGCTTTCTGTACATTGTCAAAAAGTTGACGAACTAAATCAACGTTTATCAAACCGTTAGAAGCCCTAACCTCAATCACAATCAGTTTAGAGTCATTTGCAATTTCAATATCGTGAATTCCCTGTTCTTCTAGATAAAGTACGTCATACTTCTGTGCTCCTAATATTTCTTTGAGCAGTAAAGAGCAGTGTTTAGACAGGTCCTTTCCTTCCTCAAAAAGAACGCGTTTGTATTTTTCTATTGATTTGATTCTATTAGTTGCTTGGTCTAACGCGTCCTGGGCTGTCTTTTGGATTGGCATTAGTATTGTTTCAAACCATTGAGGTGGTTTGCTGATTGATGATAAACTTGAGATCTGTTGCTTGAATATCTTGAGCAAATTTCTTTGAATTCTTCCTAGCTCTTTAGTATCGAAATCCGGCAAAAGGATTAGTTTTCCATTCTCTACTGAAATTTCAAACGCAATACCTTCGTTTACTTTGTTCCTCGCAATAATAGTTATTCCTTTTTCGTCTGACCTCTCTACGACCGTGTGCCATTTTCCCTGGCTAATTTCCTTAACGGCTCCGTAGAGATAAGTACCGCGTGTCCAAATAATTTGTTTTCCGTCGTGGCTTCTTAGGTGTGGTAGGCTTCTTCCCAACAGTTTCATGGCGTGACGTTCTAAAGTAGAATCTATACCTATAATACACAGCATTCCACCAGATTTGAAGAACTTCTTAACCTCATCCCATTTTTCTGTGGAAGATGTAGCAAATGAATCGTTAGAATATCGAATAAAAATTATGCTGAAATCATATAGAGTGGGAGAGGAGTCCAGCAAGCTCGCAAGCTCTATTTCTTTTTGCTTAAATCCAGTTCTGTATAAGCTTCCAATCAGGAGGGTTTCTGGTCTGTGACCGCTGTCCGTTGAAGGCAACTTTTGCACCTTGTAATTTCAGTTAGATTTTGAAAATTTCTTTAGTACCACCTGATTTCTTCTCGGAATCTCCATTCACTTTACGAACTGCGTCGATTAATTTCCCTAATCTTGCATCAAAAAATGCCTTCTTGGCAGATTCAACCGTTTCAATATCTCTAAAATAGAGCCCCCTTCTTTTTGATGCGTTCCCTAAATCGTCCGGTGGGTTGAATTCTAGGCTGAGTTCGAATCTCTTAGGCATTTTCACTATGAAAATTCCATCTATCTCCGTTGGTCTTTTTTCCCAGTCTACTGCATGTTCCATACTCTTTTTGAGGTTTTCGGCAAGTCTAGAAATTTCGTCTACCATATGAATCATGTGAGAAACTGTTCATTTATTAATTTTTCTAATCGGAAATTATTGAACAATCTGTGGAATTTTAGAAAATTCTCTTCTCAGCTTCTCGTAACATTGCCCAGTTGCATAATTGTCAGTGAAAATGTTTTTATCTTATCACATTCTAGTAATTTGTGGCAGACGAAAGATCCGTGATCACTGATCCACAGCACGCAGGAAGGGTAGATGGAGGGTACATGATATCGGATCCTGTAGTGGGAGAATACCTGAGGAAATCTAAAGGGACCACGACAAAGGAGGAAGGATAAAGTTGACTGAGCAAGGAGAGAGAGGTTTGAATTATATTGACTCAACCACACTTCTTGACTCGATCAGGAAAGGAATAGATTCCTGTCAAAACGAAGAAGACGTAAAGCTGCACATTGCCCCAATTCTTGATAAAGTTGCGGAAGAATTAGGAATCGAAAGAGCTGAGTATGAATCAACCATAGGAGGAAAAAGGGAAGTATTCAAGCGTAAAAAAACAGATGCTCTCTATGGCCGATTCATCATCGAATATAAATCGCCAAACCTTCTTGCGGATGATAAGAAATCGCAATCAGCTGTCAGGCAAGTTGAGGATTACATAACTGGTAAATCTGAGAAGGATAATTTGGATAAACACCTGTATTTTGCCTGCATCATTGACGGATATAACGTTTCATTTGTGAGACATAGTTTACCGGAATCCAGGTGGGTCGTGAGAAAACCATCGATATTAAACTCTACAGACATAACAAGAATCGTCGAAGCGATCAGGGGATTGCGACGAAAGGCCCTCGATGCTAACGAAATCATAAAAGACATGGGACCAGGAAGCTCCATAGCCAAGAATTTCGTCAGAAGCTTCTTCGAAACGGACCTAAAATCAGAGAGGTCCAAGATCATGTTCGAGGAATGGTTCAGAACTTTCCTTCAGGTGGTGGCGTATGATCAAGGAGGGTTAAAGGAGCTCAATGCTGTTTATGGAGTGAAGGCTCCGAGCGCAAATGACCAAAAAAAATTACTTTTCTCGGTTCAGACCTATTTCGCTATCATAATGAAACTCATTTCAGCCGAAGTCGTGCAAATGCAGTTTGGTGGGGGTCTTGCCCGTTCGTACCTTGCCGAACTTGATAAATCACTGGCAACGGAGGACGGCTTAGATAAAATAAGAGACCTCGAAGAGGAAGGCGGTTTCTTTCAAAAGATTACCGGAATAAGGAACTATCTGGAGGGTGACTTCTTTTCATGGTACGTGGACGAATGGAATGATGGAATTTTCCAATCGTTCAGGGATGTAATCCGGGTCCTTGTGAATTACGAACCCGGAACGTCAGACCTCGAACCCGAAAGGATAAGAGATATGTTCAAGCTTCTTTATGAAAATCTGCTTCCGAAGAAGTTGAGGCACTCATTTGGTGAATACTATACTCCCGACTGGCTTGCCGATCTTGTCGTCGAGAAACTTGGTCTGGACAAGGATGAAAGAATAATGGAAAAGAGGATATTGGATCCAGCCTGCGGGTCCGGCACGTTTATCGTTGCAGCAATTCGACAGTTCAAGCTTTACAGAGAACAGCATAATATAGACTCACATGAAGTTTTTGACAAGATAATCAAGGACGTGGTAGGATTTGACCTTAATCCCATAGCGGTCTTAGCTGCGAGGTCAAACTATATCATATCGCTGGGTGAGCTGATTAAAGGGCACGCGGGGGAATTCGAGATACCCATCTATATGGCAGATTCACTCGCAAGGAGATTCAGTACTATCGATTCCGGAACTGTATACAGCCTCAACACAGTTGCTGGAAACTTTTCCATTGCAAAGTCTATTGTGGATTTCGGATCTGTCAACGATATACTTAATTTCATGAAAGAGAAAGTTCATATCCAGATGAAGAAGCAAGATTTCGAAAACGTCCTTAAGAACAGATTTGGAAAGGAGCTCGAGGAAGGTAATGCTCTGGAAAGGACTGTTGAACTCTATGCAAGATTACTAGACCTTGAGAAAGAGGGGAGGGACAAAATTTGGATAAACATTCTCAAGAACAGTTTCGCTCCGCTTTTGAAAGGGAATTTTGATTATGTTATAGGAAACCCTCCATGGATAAACTGGGAATCGCTCCCTGCAGGGTACCGCGAGTCAAGCAAAGATGCGTGGCGCATGTACGGTCTTCTGTCCGGCAATACTCACACAAGAGGAGGGATAGGGAAAGTGAAAAAGGACCTCGCAATGCTTTTCATAGTGTATAGCCTTAAAATATACACAAAAGTTGGGGGAACTTTAGGGATGTTGTGCCCATACACCTTATTCAAAGTTACAGCAGGCTCAGGATTCAGGGGGTCTATAGGAGAATACAAAATTAAAGAAATCACAGACCTGGTCGAGATGAGGCCTTTTGAGGGGGCGACCACACGTACCTCTCTGATAATCATTGAAAATGTAAAAGAGGAAACGAAGTTTCCAATGGCATCTGAACTATGGAGACCACTCAAAAGAATTCCAGATATATCTCCCCTGCAAAAAATACGTGAGAACACTTCCATTCATCAATTGCAGGTTTTCCCTTCAAACATCTCTCGTAAAACTGACCCATGGCTAATTCTGACGGAGAAAGCCTATTATGGTTTAAAGAAGGCAATCAATCATGCAGGGTACGAGGCTTACGAAGGTGTCAACACCGGTCTTAACGGAGCGTATTGGGTCGAGATCCTGAAGGAAAGAAAAGATGAAATTTTCGTAAGAAACTTAGCGAATATAGGGAAGATTAAGGTGCCTTTAGCAGAGGGTTGGATTGAAAGGAAATTGGTTCATCCTCTGGCCAGAGGAAGAGACCTTTCGGGAATGAATATAGTATCTTCGATTAACGTCATACTACCAGTCGACGACAATGGAAAGACTCTACCAGAATCAATCATGCAAAATCAATATCCAAAGACATACAGATACTTCCTTTCTTTGAAAAAGAACCTCTTGAAAAGAGCGGGACAACCCTACAAGGGGTGGTTCACCCTCCCTAATAGCGGTGTACCGTTCTATGCGTTATTCAATGCTACCCGTAGTATGGCCCCTATTAAGGTTGCGTGGCAACACGTTTCTGGCGAGATCAGTGGCAAAGGGAAATTAAACGCAGGACTTATAATAAGTAAGGAGGGAAAATTAACAATTCTTGACAAGTCATTAATATTCATTCCAGTAAAAACCACGGAAGAGGCTTACTATGTACTTGGGGTTCTAAATTCATCCACATCGAAGCTGATTGTGGCCTCTTACTCGATAGAGAGCCACATTTCAACAGATATCATGACAAAGGTAAATATTCACACCTTTGACCCTAAAAACCCTTCTCATTTGACGATAGCGAAAACGACTAAAGAAATCGTTGAAACAAACTCCGAGAAATCAAAAGATGAGCATGACTCCATGATAAAGGAACTCGATAAGGAAGTTGCTGATCTTTACGGAATAACCAATGACGAACTCGCAGAAATTGAGACTGACCTACAATTGTTGCTAAATGATGAACCTTCTATTGAAGGAGAAGATGAAGAGGACTGATCCAGCCGATAGGGTATATAAAATTGAGTAATGTTAAGCCCGCCCCCTGGCTTGGTTTGTGGAAAATTGACGATGAAATAAAGCGTATG
>JAKAUD010000167.1 GCA_021827885.1 Thermoplasmata archaeon
TCCGATCTGTCAAAAGAGTCAATCTATGAAAAAGTTCTAGATTTATCAAAGAACGGAATTTCCACATTTTTCAGCATGTCGTCAAACTCGGATAAAAAGGACAGTTCAATATATGCGTTTTATTTCGAGCAGGGAGGCCTATCACTTCCAAACCGGGATCATTACATTAACGAATCAAATAAATCCATACTTGATGAGTTTTCCAAATTTGTTGAAAAAATGTTTCTCCTTGTGGGACTGAATGATTACGATGGAAAAACAGCGGAAAAGATAATATCAATGGAAAAGAGCATTGCTGAGGCAAGCCGGAGCAATGAGGACTTGAGAGATGAAGAAAGAAATTATAATCGGGTAGAGAGGCATGATATTCACAAGGTTTTCAAATTCTTTGATCTTGGAAATTTAATGGAGCAGCTCAACGTCCCAGAAACTCCTTATGTTATTGTTGGGCAACCTGAGTTTTTTAAGTCACTTGACGAGATCCTTGAGAAGACCGATCTTGAAATTATCAAGTCTTATCTGGCACTGAAAGTTATCATTTCGGCTGCACCCTTCCTCAATAGTGAAATGGAACTTGAATCATTCAATTTCTATGGAAAGAAATTGATGGGCTTAAAGGAACCGGAATTGAGGTGGAAGAAGGCCGTAAAATTAATAAATTCGTGTATGGGGGAAGCACTTGGAAAGATCTATGTGGAGAAATTCTTTCCAGAGGAATCTAAAAGGAAAGTCGAGGAAATGGTTAATGACATAAAGTCAGTCTTCAAGGAGAAACTGGAGCATCTTGACTGGATGGGTGAGAGCACAAAGAAACTTGCACTAAAAAAATTTGCAGCGTTTAGAACGAAGATAGGATTTCCCACAAAATTCAGGGATTACTCGCTTTTAAGCATTGATCCCAATGATTTATTCGGGAATGTCCAGAGGGCTATTCAGTTTGAAATAAACAGGACATTCGGGAGAGTTGGAAACAGGGTTGACAAGGAGGAGTGGGAAATGCCGCCTCCAACAGTCAATGCTTATTTCTCCCCGACGGATAATGAAATTGTTTTTCCCGCTGGGATCCTCCAACCACCATTCTTTGATCCAACCATGGATGAAGCAGTAAACTATGGTGCAATAGGGGGTGTCATCTCTCACGAAATAACACATGGATATGATGATCAGGGAAGAATGTATGACTCCGAAGGCAATATTAATGAATGGTGGGAAGAGAAGGATAAGACAGAATTCAATAACAGGGCAAAAAGGGTGATAGATCTTTACAGTTCCAAGGAAATACTTCCTGGTGTTTTTGTCCATGGGGATAGGACAGTTGGTGAGAATATCGCTGATCTTGGAGGCGTCAGCATCGCGTTTGCAGCCCTTGAGCGCCATCTAAATGAAAATAAGAGCAAAAGACATGATATTGACGGGTTCACTCCGGAACAGAGATTCTTTTTATCGTGGGCTCAAATATGGGCTGAAAACATTAGGCCCGAATACCTGAAATTGTTAGTCACCGTCGATCCGCATGCACCCAATGAATTGAGGGGATCTCTGCCAGCCTACAATCATGAAGGTTTTTTCCCGGCATTTAAGGACTTGGGCAAGCAGCAAACGGATGTGAATCATGAGAAAATATCCATTTGGTGAAATTTTTCAATAAAAATTTAAGAGAATTTAGCTCAAGACGCTAAATTTATTTTAAAAATATATATCCAAGAGATCAAATTGTTGAATTATCTATGACAAACCTGTATTTAACATCATTATTCATTATTCTTTCGTAAGCCTTGTCAAGATAAGAGAAAGAGATCAACTCTATGTCCGATCGTATATTATTCTTGACGCAGAAATCTATTACTGCCTGAGTTTCTGGGATCCCCCCAATGTTTGATCCTGCAATCGCCCTGTTAGAATCCATCAGTATGGGAGGTGACAGAGAATACTTCACCGATCTTTCAGGGAGTCCGACGAGAACCAGTGTTCCATTAGGCTTCAAGGTTGAGATTAGGGTGTTTATATCATGATTGGCAGGAATCGTGTCCACTATGATGTCAAATGAGTACCCTGACTTCCTGATATCTTCCTTATTGTGGTACACAATTGATCTGCTTGCCCCAAGCCTTCTGGCATCATCCTGCTTCGATTCAGAGGATGTAAGGACGGTCACTTCTGCTCCCATGGCTCTTGCTAATTTCACTGCCATATGTCCAAGGCCTCCAAGCCCGACAACAGCAACATGCTTTCCGGGCCCTGCACCGAACTTTTTTAACGGAGAATACGTTGTGACACCTGCGCAGAGAATCGGTGCTATGCCTGCAAGGTCTTTATCGGTGCCAATCCTTATAACGAATCTACTATTGACTGTAATTATGTCAGAATATCCACCAAAGGTTGTTTTACCTGTTAATGAATCCACCGAGTTATAGGTCCAAACGGTCTCTTTATCACACTGCTGTTCATAGCCGCTTTTGCAAGATTGGCATTCCCCGCATGAATCAACCATGCATCCAACACCAACATAATCTCCAACTTTAAGATCCCTGGAGTATTTTCCAACTGCAGTAATTTTTCCCACGATTTCGTGTCCAGGTACGATAGGATAACTGGAACCGCCCCAATCATTCCTGACCTGATGGACATCTGAATGGCATATTCCGCAATACAATATCTGGATCATGACATCATTTTCACCAACTTCCCTCCTTTCGATTTCCAGCGGCTTAAATGTTTCTCCATGCGATTTCACTCCGAACCCTTTCGCTTTTATCATTACTATCAATGCAATATTGATTCACAATTAAAAAAATTTGTTTATTCAGTATTATATATTCTTAACGCATGAAAGAGTATGGATTACAGGAAACTGACGCCTGAAGAAGAAAGTGTTATCCTAAAGAAAGGAACGGAAATGCCATATTCCGGAGAATACGAGGGAAACTTTTCCAGGGGTACTTACCTCTGTAAAAGATGCAATTCCCCACTTTACAAATCAGATAGAAAATTTAACTCGGGATGTGGCTGGCCAAGCTTTGACGAGGAAATTGAAGGAGCAATTAGAAGATTGCCAGATGATGATAGCACGAGGACAGAAATCCAATGCAATTCTTGCGGAGCACACCTTGGACATGTTTTCCTGAATGAGGGCTTTACCTCAAAGAATACAAGGCACTGTGTCAATTCCATATCATTAGTATTTGTTCCGGAGAGCTGACATGGAATCTGGGAATTTTGCCACAGTACTTCTAGGAGGTGGATGCTTCTGGTGCACAGAAGCAATCTTTGATAGAGTTAAGGGAATAAAATCTGTGGTTTCAGGATATAGTGGAGGTTCAAGAAAGAATCCTACATATGAAGAAGTTTGTTCCGGGAAAACCGGGCACGCTGAAGTCATAAAAATTGACTATGATCCGAATGAAATTTCGTTTACTGATATATTGGAAATTTTCTTTCAGACTCATGATCCCACTTCGCTGAACAGGCAGGGCGCAGATGTGGGCGAACAGTATCGATCCGTGATATTCTATTCATCAGTGGAACAGAAAGAAATCTCAGAAAAATTCATAAAGGAGATTGAAGAAAGGAAGATTTTTGAGAAGCCCATAGTAACGTCAGTAGAGGGAATGTCGGAATTTTACCCTTCAGAAAATTACCACAGGGATTATTATGAGAACAACCGGGAGAGCCCATACTGCAGATTTGTAATTGAACCTAAACTCAAGAAACTCGCTAAAGACTTTCGCTCAAAACTGAAAGGCAATATTCAATGAAAATAATATATCTTAAACGTCAATGTCCCAGACATGAAAGTATTGCTCACTGGGCATAAGGGATTTATTGGAAGCAGGATATATGAGACCTTAAAGGAAAGGGGATATGACATTGATGGAATAGACATTGGCGATCCTATTCCTGCCGTGAAATACGATATTATTTTGCATTTTGGAGCGAGAACATTGATCAGAAATTCAATCAATGCACCATATGAATACTTCAATGATGGATTGGCACTGACTCTTAAATTTCTCGAAAAAGCCCGGCTGGAGGACGCCATATTTGTGTTTCCCACTTCTGGATCCGTGGCAGAGGCGACAAATCCATATTCACTTTCCAAGAAAAATGGTGTTGAGTGGATTTCCCTGTATGAGAGATTGTATAACACCAGATCCGTTATTCTTAAATTATTCAATATCTATGGAGAAACATCAAGAAAAGGAGCCGTTTACTTATTTACAAATGCCGCACTGAATGAAACTCCAATCCCCGTATATGGAGGAGGAAACCAGGTTCGTGATTTTGTTCATGTTGATGATCTTGTGAAATGCATTGCCAGAATCATAGATGGTGAAATAAAACCGGGAGAATATGAAGTCGGAACGGGAGTTGGTACCAGCATTAACTCACTCATACAGATGGTTGAAAAAATTACTGGCCGTAGGGTCATTAGGGAAGAAAAGGAGTTCCTGCTCAGGGAAGCTCCATCATTGGTAGCTGCAAAGCCCCTTCCAATAAATCCAATGAATCTTCAGGAGGGGATAAGAAGAGTGATGGAGCGGCTCATGGGTATGGAAGATTGAAATGGCATCAGTTCAGGTTTCAGTAGTGGTAACAGCACATGACAGGAAGAAGTACCTGAAGGGCGCCATAAACTCGCTCCTGAGACAATCTGTTAATCGTAATCTTCTTGAGATAATAGTTGTCAAGAATTACCTTGATAGAGAGATTGATGATTTTCTTTCCAGTAACAACATATTGAACGTTCTTACAGATAGCAAATCCTTTGGAGCAAAACTGTCTGAGGGCATTAAAAGCAGCAAGGGAGAGATAATTGCGTTTCTTGATGATGATGATGAATTTGTGCCTCAAAAGATAGATAGGATTATTGGAGTGTTCAAGGAAAACAAAGGCCTGAATTATTTTCATAATGGGATAATTCCACTTAATGAATCTGGTGCTGAAATTAAAGAACTGAAGAATTCAAGGAAAGGCAATGATCAGTTTCTTATCAAAACTCCTCTGGAAAATCTTGCTGAACTTCGCGTGCTATCAAGGCTTAGGGGGGATTGGTACATGAGCTGCATTGCTATTAGAAAGAAGGCAGCTGCTGAATTTCTTGACTTTGTTAATTCAACCTCATTCAGCCTCGACAGGGTTTTCTTTATTCTTTCAGCGGCAAGGACTGGAAGCATCCTGCTTTCCAGTGAGGAGCTGACAAGGTACAGGCTACATGAGAGCATAACAGGAATAAAATCCGATTTTCACGAATATTGCCAGAGAAAATTGAAATTTTTTGAAAACACATTCAATGTTCTTCTGCAATTAGAAAGGGCAGTTGAAAAGAGTAATACATTAAAACAGTATATTGAGATTCAGAAAACGCACAATGTGGAAAATATCCTGCTTTATGACTGCCGCGGTAAAAGAATTAGAAGGGCAAGCGCTGCTATCAACCTCTATCGAAGTTATTTTGACATAAAGGACAGGATATTTCTCTTTCTCTCCATCCTTATGGCATTTTCATTCCTATCTCCAAAGGTTACATCATATCTCCACTATCTGTATCAATCAAAAAGAATTTTATCATAATGAAAAAAGAAGAGCTAAAATTAAATAACCTCTGAAGATCATCAGGCATGGATTCGCTACAGATTCAGAATTATTTAAAGGAAGGCGCTGAAGCCAGGTTATCGGTTGATATTCAACAGATTTTGGATGTCAGTAAGAAGGTTACTGAGTGTTTTAAAAATGGTGGAAAGATCATATTCTTTGGAAATGGTGGAAGTGCAGCAGACGCACAGCATATAGCTGCTGAATTTGTTGGGAGATTTGAGAGGGAAAGAGAATCTCTTCCAGCAATGGCCCTGCACACAAACACTTCTGCCATGACTGCTATAGCGAATGACTATTCTTTTGATATGGTTTATGAAAGGCAGGTTGCTGGGTTTGCGCGTAAGGGAGATGTTGTCTTTGGGATTTCAACAAGCGGAAATTCCCCAAATATACTGAAGGGACTGGAAAAAGCTAAATCTCTGGGCTGTACCACCGTTTCAATGACGGGAAAAAAAGGCGGAAAAATTTCCCTGATATCCGATTTTCCAATAAGGGTCAACTCTGATAGAACACCTATTATTCAGGAGGTTCACATTGCAATCGGTCACCTGCTTTCAAAGATAGTTGAGGATATGATCTGACGAAAAAACTTTCTATTATTTCTATAAATCTAATTTTTCTTATGGAGGGATGCTTTTAAGGCGACGTTTGACTTTTTCTTATAATTTATCAATTCTCTAAAATATTTTGTCATAAAATTTAAACCATTGTTGACAACCTTCGATTCCCCTTCCATTCTGGCATTCATCTTTATTGGTATCTCCAGAACAGATGCCCCAGGATGTGTGGATAATGTATACAATAAAAGTTTATAACCAAACTGCACACTCTCGAGATCCTTTACAAGGCTTCTCCTAACGATGAAAAATCCGGACATAGGATCCTTTACTTTCCGGGCCCCCTTAAAGAATAATTTAGCTAAAATTGTTGCCCCCCTGCTTATCATACCTCTTGTTGCCTTCCAGTTATTGGAACCTCCTTTCACATATCTGGAACCGACAATTATATCATAGTTATCCTCAACAGAGCTAAAGAGTCCCGACAAAGCATCAGTGGGGTGCTGGCCATCTGAATCCATAACACAGACATAATCTGATGTACTCAATCTTATTCCGGCCAGCTGAGCATCCACAGTTCCCATTTTCATTTCCCGACCTATAAATTTTACGGGAATGCCTTTAGTTCTTCCCTCTATGGACTTTATGTAATCAATTGTGCCATCTTTACTGCCATCGTCTATTATGATTATATTTTCAACGTTGTCGATTGATCCATCCGATGAAAGATTATCAATGCACCTGATTGTATTCGGCAGGGAATCTATTTCATTTAGGACTGCAAGAATTATGCTGATTGAAGATTTAGGCAAATAATCACTTAAAACTCCATGATTAATGTATATTTATCATTAGTGCTATGCATTTGCGTAAAAAAAATACCTTGATCACCGCATTTAGATTGTCTGGTCAGAAGAAACCAACCTGTTTTTCATAGTTGCCGATTCGTGTTGTACGGGCATTTTATTCTCCATATCCAAGTAGAGATCATAGTTTCCGTGATCTGTATCATCATAATATTTTTCAAGTTCCTCAAATTTCTGCTCCAGTGACGAAGTATAAATAAGTTCCAGTAATTTTTTATCAACTGCATCGTTGTGGGCTCCCCTTATTGAGTTCCCTCCCGTGGGGTACGAGATCACCTCACAGTCATTTCCTCGCGATTCAAGCAATATTTTTGCGATGCTCCATAGTCTCGGCGGTCTGTACATTCCCTTTTTCCAGTATTTTTCTACAAGAGTATTTCTCTGGATATTCATAGGATTCACAGAAACATCATCAGTTAATCCTGATACCTTGCTTATGGAATCGATGATATCAGCGATGGCATTCTTTTCTGAAAGGAAGAGCGGCTTGAAGAGCAGATAGGTCCTTAGTTCCATTGACAGTTTTGAGGCTACCTCCGCTGCATTTAGATATTTTCCGAATGTGGACCCCTTGTTTATAATATTCTTCATTATATCATCATTCGCTGTTTCCAGACCGATAGCTATCCTTGTATCTATGCCGCTATCTTTGAATTCGGAGAGATTCTCTCTTGTTATATATTCCGTTCTTGACTCCACCAGTAATTTAGAAATCTTTCCACTAATCTTCTCAAGAAAATAATTTCTAGCATTAACCGGGAATTCCATTGGGTCAAGAAAGCTCCCGGATGTGAAAACCTTCAAAACCTTGATATCACCAATAAATGCGGCCAAAGAATCTATCTGCCTCTTTAACTGATCGATAGAAACATTAGGTGAAATATCGTTGAAATAACCACACATTGAGCATGATGAAAACCTGTACCACGAGCATCCTGTCGTCCTGAATATGACAACAGCAGTCGCTTCAGGATATCCTCTCAGTCTATCCTTTTCTGTCCACATGGAAACAGGTTTATTCGCATCGTTAACTCTTGGAGATGCTGGCATAAGTGATTTTATCTCGCTTGCAAGTTCTCTGTTAATCAATGGATACGTATCAAATTCATCCATTTAACTTATTTAGTCGAGGCTTAAAAATTGCCCACTCCTTCATGCCTTACCTCAATTTCTCACGCAGCCAGTGTTTACAGCCATTTGCTCATTTTTTTTTGTTATAGTAAATCTTAAAATATCACAATGATAGCTTTACATATGAAGATATTAAAAAGCGAATCAGCAAGAAAACAGATTCTTATGGATGAGATCATTACCATCGACGAGGAGAGAATATCTCTAATGTCCAGATC
>JAKAUD010000083.1 GCA_021827885.1 Thermoplasmata archaeon
ATCATCGGGATTCCGGCAATGCATGCACCCTTCATGCCGTATTTCTTTTCAAAAGGTATGAGATCTGGTGCTTTCCCTGCACCTCTTAGGAGGACTTCATTGGCAGGTTTAAGCCCATTCTTAATTCTTTCAGTATTTACCGGATGGTTTCTCAGAATGTTTCTAGCTTTTTCTAGAAATCTGTTCACAAGTTCGGCGGTTCTCTTTCCAGCCTCATCAACCCCCTTTACGGTCTCGACCTTCTTTCCAACCTCATGAGGATCGGAATCAGTTACTGCACTGGAGAGACCTGGACCATGGATGACAAGGGCTGCTCTGTGTTCGACCCCCTCCTTCACCCTGAAAATGTATCCGTCAATATTCATATTAAGGGAAGATGCAAGCAAGTCTGTGCCCTGAGAAATTCTGTCAGCCCTTCTGTCCAGGACAATCCCTCCGCTGTCAACGGTTCCAAAATTTGCCCTGAATGCTATGTCCCCTGGAAGTACCTCCAAACCAAGTCCCAAAGCCTCGAATGGCCCCCTACCGGTGTATACCTCCTCCGGGTCGTAGCCCAGAAGTGAAAGGTGAGACGTGTCTGATCCAGATCGTATACCTGGTTTAATGGGGTGCATCACTCCGTTTATTCCGAGAGAAGCGAGGTGGTTGAGATTCGGTCTGTAGGCAGCCTGTAGAGCAGTTCTTCCATGAAGGATCTTGTTTGGTCTGTCTCCAAGTCCATCCAGGACTATAAGGACAATTTTCTTCACCTAACTCCCCCCAAGGAGATCCTATGCGTCAGCGTGGGGAGGAATTGGGAAGTGAACCTCAATCCTTTGCCGTATTTTACCAGTTTTACCCTCTTCGTGCTTATGTCCATCTTCTTTTCTCCTCCATTTTTAATTATTGGTTCACAGCGCATGTTTACGACGGGAACCTTCAGGCCTGGTTCCGCGGGGTTGTGGGTCCAATGGGGGTGTGTCAGGAAGGTCTTTAAGATCTGAACGCCGGGAGTTCCTTCCCTTTTTAAACATAGATTCACAGATGCCGGTATATGCAAATCGCCCGCAATTGTGAACGTATCTCTTCCCACTAACTCCTGCCTTTCTCTCATATCTATCACCAGGTCTTCAAAGACCCCTGATCAACTACCGGGAAATGGAATATTCAAGATCACCAGGATAAATCAGGTACCTTCCTGCCACGAATCGGCATATCTTACCTGTTCCTCACTGAGATTATCAATACTGATATTCATTGCCCTGAGTTTGATCCTGGCAACCTCGCTGTCGATCTCTGGAGGAACAGGATAAACTATGTTTTCAAGATGATCATAGTTTTTCGCAAGATATTCAGCTGTGAGTGCCTGGATTGCAAAGCTCATATCCATTATCTCAACGGGGTGGCCCTGGCCTGCAGCGAGATTCACGAGCCTGCCATCCGCAATGAGATTTACAAGATTCCCATTTTCAAGCCTGTAGGCAGTAACAAGATCCCTGACCTTCTCCTTCTTAATGGATCTCTTTTCAAGATCAGTAAAACATATTTCGTTGTTGAAGTGCCCGGAATTGGAAAGAACAACTCCGGGTTTGGCTGTCAGAAGATCCTCATATTTTATTACGCCTTTCATCCCTGTAACTGTAACCACAAAGTCTGATTCCTTAAGGGCCTGTGACATGGGCTTTACCTGAAATCCATCCATCAGGGCTTCAACTGCCTTTACAGGATCTATCTCCGTTACTGTTACATTGGCACCAAGTCCCTTCATTCTCATTGCGACTCCCTTTCCACAAAATCCGTATCCCGCCACGGTAACGTTGGAACCGGCAATAAGGAGGTTTGTTGCATTCATGATCCCGTCAAGTGTACTCTGCCCTGTACCGTACCTGTTGTCAAAAAAGTGTTTCATCTGGGCATCGTTGACATCAAACATTGGGAATTTCATTGCACCATCCTTCTCCATGGCTTTAAGTCTTACAACTCCTGTCGTGGTCTCTTCGTTTCCTCCGCGAAGTCTCTGGATGAGATCCTTCCTCTCTTCAAGTACCAGTTTTGTAAGATCCCCTCCATCATCAATTATAATGTCTGGTGGAGTGTCCAGAGTCCTGTGCAGGTATTCATAGTACTCTTCTTCGGTTTCCCCTTTTTTTGCAAAGACCTTCATGCCGTAATCACTTTTCAATGATTCTACAACCGCATCATCGGAGCTTAAGGGGTTACATGAGGACATGGTTATATTTGCCCCACCCTCCTTCAGAAGGAGTGCGAAAACACCTGTCTTTGCCTCAACATGCAACGCCATACTGACATTAAGCCCCTTAAACGGCTTTTCTTTTTCAAATCTTTTCCTTATCTGTGCTGAAACCGGCATATGATCCCTGGCCCAGCTCAATCTTAAAAATCCATTGCTTACCATTTCAATCCATCCCTCAATTTTCCAGGATTCAATCTCATAAGAATACCATCTTCGTATACTTTTGTTTCCATTGACGCATCTCCGAGATCAAAAGAAGGCTCGAGCAGAAGAAGACCACCCCTCTCTATGATTATGTTTCCAATAAAGAGAAAGAACTCATCAAAAACTCCTGCATTAAGAAACTGGGTGATAACGTCCTTTCCACCTTCAACAAGTATTCTCCGAAAACCCATGTGGTAAAGGTCATGAACTATATTCCCGATGTACAGTTCATCATCATTTCTCCTGACTATTTCGGCTCCATCAAGTTTCCTTCCACTGACTGAAGTGAAAACTATTGTTCTTGTTCTACGGTCAAGAACATGAGATTCAGGGCTTATTCTCAACATTCTGTCAAGTATTATTCTCGCAGGGAGTTTCTCTTCAGCTTTAAAATGATCGCTGGTGTCCAGGTATGGATCATCATTTATGACAGTTCTGGCACCAATCATGATGCCGTCGCAACTCCTCCTGAGATCTCGAACTCTTTTCCAGTCTTCTCTTGATGATATGGAAACTCTCCTTCCGTTGGCACCGGCTATCATTCCATTAATGCTCTGTGCCACGTTTATTATGATGTGGGGTCTACCATCCATCCCTGGTCTATGCCATTGTAGGATAAAAATGATGCATTTGCAGCAATATTTATGATTCAATTAGCTATGTTGTCAGTTAAGATGAAAATAGGTGGGCTTGGATATCCTTCTGAGTTTCTGGATCTGTTTGACGGGAAGGATTTTGACCTTTATCCACACCAGGAGGAGGCAATAAGTAAATTCCGGGAAGGAAACAATGTGGTGGTATCTGTTCCAACAGCTGCTGGAAAGTCACTGGTGGCCTATTCAGCCATATATGAAACTTTCAAGAAGGGTCTCAGATCAATATATATCGTCCCGCTTAAAGCTCTTGCAAGTGAAAAATACTCTGAACTTTCCAGACTCGGAAAACTTGGAATAAGGGTTGCACTTTCCATAGGTGAGTACGATACATCTCCCTCGTTTATAAAAAACTTCGATGTCATTGTATGCACATCAGAAAAAGCGGACTCACTTCTTCACCACGATCCATCCGTTGCGGATGAACTGGGCCTGGTTGTGGCGGATGAGGTCCACCTGTTGGGAGACGAGTCCAGAGGGCCAAAACTCGAGATGGTAATTTCAACCATTAAATATGTGAACCCGGCAATAAGAATACTTGCTCTTTCCGCAACAATATCCAATATAGGTGATGTTGCGGAATGGCTTGGATCAACTACTGTGAACAGTGATTTCAGACCGGTTCCCCTTAGGTCCGGAATCATTTACAGAAAAAAAATAACTTACCTGGACGGAGAAGAGGAAAAACTGAAAGGCGAGGATGAGGTGATCAGCGTAGTGAACTCACACCTTTCAAGGGGCGGACAGACACTTGTATTCGTCAACTCCAGGAAGAGATCTGAGGACTATGCAAAGAGGATATCTCTCGGGATGGATACGAATCTAATAATGAAAAATTCAGATTTTTTCCCCGAAAAAGGAGAAACTGACAGGTACGAGGAAACCTTAAGAGATCTGGTTCAAAACGGTGTAAGTTTCCATCATGCCGGACTTTCCGGGGAAACAAGAACAAGAATTGAAAAAGGGTTCAGGGAGGGACTTCTGAAGGTTCTGGTGGCCACACCTACACTTGCTGCAGGTGTAAATCTTCCAGCAAGAGTCGTTGTCATAAGAGACCTTACACGTTATTCAAATGGATATTCACAGTTCCTGCCAAACATGGAGATACAGCAGATGCTTGGCAGAGCTGGAAGACCACAGTATGACAGTGAAGGATATGCTTACCTCTATGCTGCATCAAAAACTTCCTTCGACATGGCAAACACCTACCTTTCCACGGACCCTGAACCAGTGAAATCCGGGATGCTTCAGGACAGTCTCCTTAGGTTTAATGTCCTCGGTTTAATCTCAATGGGTATAGCTACCTCAACCGCGAGCATCATGGATTTTCTTTCAAGTACATTCGCCGGAAAAACACAGGAAATGGTAAGTGAAAATAAAATTGAGGGAATTTTGGAATTTCTCAAGGATAACGAGTTCATCAAGAATACCATGGGTATATTCACTGTTACAAAATTCGGGAAAACTGTCAGCGATCTGTATATAGATCCAAAAACAGCAATAATACTGAGGGACTATTTCAAGGAGAAGCACAGTGATATTCTGGCTCTGTACACAATCTGCACCACTCCTGATGTGTTGAATTTCAGGGCTAACAGGGATGAGGTTGAGTACATAATGGAATATTTCATGGATCAGAACATAATTTTCCAAACAGAAGATGAAGTACACAGTGCAAAGACTGCAATGGTTCTTATGGACTGGATCAACGAGGTTCCAATTAACAGAATTTCGGAAAAGTTTAACATCGGCCCCGGAGACATACAGGCAAAAGTTTCATCATGCGACTGGATTTCATACTCACTTGCGAGGCTTTCTTCCATGTACAAGGCAGAGATCAGGAGGGATCTTGAAAACCTCAACTACAGGATAAAGGAAGGAGTAAGGGAGGAGATAATAAACCTGACAATGATTTCAGGAATAGGTCGTGTAAGAGCCAGGAGGCTATTCTCGTCAGGTCTCAAGACGCTGGAAGACATTTCCAGATCCACCCCGGAACTGATATCGCTTATTCCAGGGTTTTCAACCAGGCTTGCACAGGAAACAATAAGGAATGCAAGAAGGATAACAGGTGAAATCAGATCATGATTGACCATCTCTCTGTACCAAGGAAAGAGGCTCAGAACATGCTGAAAAAGCTTCGGGATCTTGACGCCGTGGACTGCAACTATAAGGTCATAGCTGAGGGTGATTCGGTCTTAATACCACTTAAAGTTCAACAGGAACTTCCACGGATCGCCATGGGGTATTTCAGGTTGAAGCATGATGGAAGACCAGATTTGAGAAGATCAGTAAAACCGGTTAAGTTTTCAGGTTCATACGACGTCATAGGTAGCATTGCAATAATGAAAAGGGGGGAAATGGACGATCCGGAGAAACTCGCCAGAAACATAATGGAATCCAGGAAAAACATACGGTCAGTATTTCTCGATAAGGGGGTAAAGGGTGAATTCAGGACAAGAGATCTGGAACTTATCTGTGGGGAGAATAGCACGAAAACCATGTACAGGGAAAATGGCCTGAGGTTCGCAGTGGATGTTGGAAGCGCCTATTTTTCACCAAGGCTGGCCACGGAACGTTATATAGTCGCAAAGGGAACCGAAGATGGTGAACGAATCATTGATATGTTTGCGGGAATAGGTCCCTTTTCCATAACAATAGCGAGTATGAAAAAATGTGAAATCTATGCCTTCGACAGCAATCCCGCTGCCATTAAGATGATGAATGAAAACATAGCAATGAACAGGATTTATGGGCAGATCTTCCCTCAACTTGGAGATTCATCTCATATGATTGAAAATTACAGGGGAATGGACAGGATTATTATGAATCTACCACACAGTTCTTTCTCATTTATAGAAAAAGCATATGCCTCACTTCGCAGGGGCGGAAAGATAAATTATTATGAGATACTTGATGATGCGGGTCTGGAGAAAAGAATGGAAAGGTTCAGGGACATGGGGCTTGAACTCAGGAGCAAAAGAATAGTCCACGGTTATTCGAAGTTCCTCAATGTATATTCAATGGAACTGGTTAAAACGGCTGTTTGATGGGAAAATAATTAAAGTCAATTAATAATGAAGATGGGGAAGGGTAAGTGAAACATGAGCATTGGAAGAAGGATAGGTAATCTGGCGGGTGAAGTATACGAAAAAGTGCTCATTGAGGAGATTAAGCAGTACCCCATACCAAAACATATAGGCATAATTACTGATGGCAACAGGCGCTATGCAAGATCGGTGGGATTATCAGACAATCAGGGACACCTGAGGGGAAAGGAGAAGCTTGAGGAGGTTCTGGAGTGGTGCATGGAGATCGGAGTCAAGATTGTAACTGTTTACGGTTTCTCAACGGAGAATTTCAAGAGAGACAACAGTGAGGTGGATTTCCTCTTTCATCTGATAGATGAGGCATTCAAAGACCTGATGAAAGACGAACGAATTAGAAAGAACGGGATCAAGGTGAAGGTTATTGGAGAGATAACCAGGCTTCCGGATTACCTGAAGGAGACCATCAGGGAGGTGGAGAAGACGACAAGAGGTTTCAAGAATTTCAAGTTCAATCTCGCAATAGGATATGGCGGACGTGAGGAGATAATAAATGCAATTAAGAGGCTTGTAAGGGATGTTCAGTCCGGAAAGGAGGATCTTGACGCCATAGACGAGAAGAAATTCCGTAAGTACCTTTACGACGGTTCAATCCCGGATCCTGATCTGATCCTCAGGACAAGCGGGGAGGAGCGTATATCTAATTTCCTCCTGTGGCAATCGGCCTATTCGGAGCTTTATTTTTCCGACGTCAACTGGCCTGAGCTAAAAAAGGTGGATTTCCTTCGTGCAATCAGTTCGTATCAGTCAAGGAAAAGGAGATTTGGAGCCTGAGTGTATATATCATTTGACGACACGGATTCGAGAAATGCGATGTGCACCACATTCCTGGTCACTGAACTCATCAGGACAGGTAAATACGATCTGATAGGGTATCCTTCCCTTGTTAGGCTGAATCCCAACATACCATACAAGACAAGGGGTAATGGCGCAGTAAGGGTAAGGGTCGGAAAGGGAAACGGCAATAAAACTCTGTGCGGTTATATCAGGGGTGATCCTGTTTATTCTTACGAAGGGTCAGAGGGTGAGGAAGATCCTGAATCCATTTTTGATGATATTTACAGCATTGTGGAGAAAAATTACCAGAGAGAGGAGAACACTAACCCCGGAATGGTTGTTTCTCCAGATCTTTTTCCTGAATATATGTACAAGGAGGCTGTAACAGGCGAAGTGGGTCTGGATCATGCGGTAAGATCGAACATGGAACTTGGATCAAAATTTGGTGGAATTGGGAACGGAAGAGGCATCATAGGTTCATCGGCTGCCATGGCATGGAGAGGAAAACGCATGACTTATGAGATAATCGGGTACAGGGAAGGTGCACATCAAATCCCGGAAGATATAAAAATGGAGGCAGCATTATACGCCGACGGTGTGGATGGAACGTTCAACAGCGTGGATATCCATAACAGGTATCCTGCCATTTTCCCAAATCCCAGGACTCCAGTGGTATACGGTATAAGAGGTGTAAACAGGGATAGTCTTCTGCAGGCATCAGACACAATTAACCGTAAATTGCCGTTTGAACTGGACTCAGTGATTCTTTTTGAAACAAATCAGGGTACTGATGATCACGTTGAACACTATGGAGGGGATCTCCAGGATTTGCATACATACAGGATCACGGGATCCGTTGGATCCAGGCCGTTCACATCAGAGGGTTCGCACTATTTCTCAACCCTGACTGTCAGCGGCAGGGAGGTCAGAATGGCCGCATTTGAGCCCACAAAGGAATTCAGGTCATCTTTCAGGCAGCTTCTCCCTGGGGATTTCATAACCATTTACGGATCATTCCTAAAAGATACCATCAACATTGAAAAAATGGAAATACACAGCATTTCCAGAGAATACGTCCGTTTTCCACCCATCTGCAGGGAGTGTGAAGACAGAATGGCGAATCGCGGGAAATTCAGTTATGAATGTGAAAAGTGCGGGACCAGATCCAGTATTCCAGCATACAACGAGAAAAAAAGATGGTTGAAGCCTGGAAAATACAATGTGCCCGTGATGGCACGAAGGCACCTTTCAATGCCTTTTGGTTTTTCCCCCATAAGCATGGAAAAAGAGAAAAGGGAGTTGTTTGCCTGATCGGAATTACGGGGGTTCCAGGCACAG
>JAKAUD010000171.1 GCA_021827885.1 Thermoplasmata archaeon
ACATATTCAGGCGTAGCGAAGCCGTTCCGGAAATCGTCAAAGACGCACTCCCCCTGAAACCAAAGGTCATATGGATGCAGGAGGGTGTTGTCAGTGAGGTGGGAAGGGAAATTGCAGAAAAGGCTGGAATTTCCGTGATAATGGACAAGTGCATGATGAAGGAATACAAGAGAAGCGTCAGCGAGTGACCTGACTTTTACCTTCACCTGTTGTCCCGAATAACCATTTTCTGTAATTTGTATTCACGATATGGATACTTTCCGGAAATGTTTTCCCGGTTTAGGGATGTCCTGTCTATTGCCTGGATAATTAATTTAAGAGCGAACATATCAAGGGTCAGGCCGGGGTGGCCCAGTCCGGTAAGGCGATAGATTCGAGATCTATTGCTCGCAAGAGCTCGGGAGTTCAAATCTCCCTCCCGGCGTTTCACTGCCTGACGGCAGATTTTTGAAAATTCCCTCTGGCAGGTACAGGAGTACATTCAGTGGCCGCAGGTGAAAGACTGGCCGCTTCTAGATTTTCGTGTGCAGGGTGGACCTGCCTCAGATATAATTTTGCCTTAAATGGATTATTTAATGAGATTTATACTGCTTATTACTGGACTTGTTATGAATAAATTTATCATATAGATGAAAATACCAGATAAATGCCAAACCGGGATGCCCTCGACCAGAAGGATTTCTCACTCATCGATTACCTTAGACGAGACGGAAGAGGAAAGATTGGAGACATTTCAAAAAGTACTGGGATACCCCGGGCAACGGTCTTTGAGAGGATTTCCAAACTCACGGGGCTAGGAATCATAAAGAATTTCACGGTCAGTCTTGATTATGAAAAGCTTGGCCTGCCCGTGATGGCATACGTGATGCTGAGCTATGACTCTGAATCGGGTGTAAACCAGAACATCCTGTGCGAGAGTCTTGCACAGATGGACAATATCATAGGCGTATCCATTCTTTCAGGAGAATGGGACATAATTGTCCTGACAGTCCAGAAATCGATCAGGGATCTGTCCACCTTTGTGCTGGACAAGCTCAGGAACATGAAGGGCATTTCAAGGACACAAACTTTTACGGTGTTCCAGTCATTCAAGTGATTACCCTGCCATAACAGAAGACCTCAATTGCGATATGTCTTCACCTTATACTACTGCAATTATGGACTTCACAAGGTAATGGGAATTGTAATGCTCAGGATTTGATATCTATAAACAAAGCCTATCTCGTAAACAACGCGGTTGTCCGCTCTCCCATGAAAAATTAAATAACAGCGGACCATGAACCTAGGGCGAAGCTGGGGTAGCCTAGCCTGGTAAGGCGCAAGCCTGGAAAGCTTGTGCTCGCAAGAGCTCGGGAGTTCAAATCTCCCTCCCAGCGTTCCTAATTTGATCAGATTGCAATGGCAGCTAGGATCAGGAAAAAAGTAAATAGAATGTAAAACACGTAAATGTTCAGGCTGCTGTTCATGAACTTCCGTCCAAAGTATCTCGAGACTGATACAAACCCCCTGGAAATTCTCACAAGAAGAACCCAGAAAACGTCGAATGTACTTTCAGAATATCTGCCATGATCCTCTGTTTCCCTCGTGAAATACAGTTTATGCATGGTTATTCTTAAAATGTTTGAATAAGCGAATGAGTTGAAATTACCATCCTTCGCGATTCCATTGTTCCAAGGCTCCACGTATCTGGTTTCCCCTGTTCCAAGGATTCCAATGGACAGGACCATAAAAAGCCCAAGGATGACCCCAAGCACCGCGGGGGAGATTGCACCGAAAATACCATATGGGCCGATCGAACTGATAAGATAGCCGGATGGAACAACATATAGGCCGGTCAGAAGATTGTTGCTCGTCCCGCCAATGTATGGCGAAAATATGAATAGGGAGTCCGCAACTATGAGGTATGAAAAAATTCCTATGGCAACAGTTGCAAGGGAGGCAATGAGTATAGCAGAATCCATATAATCAGACTTCTGGCCAGTTCTCCCACCTCTTGATAGGAACCCGTATGACTTTGTAAATGAAACGACAGAAAAACCTAATCCAAGGGCTGCCAGTGCACCTGAAATGACAGCCATGAGAGTCACATAGAAGTTATTCACTGTGGACATTATGAACAGCGACTCTAGCAGAAACCATTCTCCTACCCCTCCGCCGATCGGAAGCAGTCCCATCAACGAAAATGAGGAGAGGGCACCACAAGTAGATGAAATCCTGGAATTTTTGTCCTCTCCCAGATTGAGAAAATCATGGGTATTTCTATGTTTTTCATTCATGCCGACAAAGAGAAAGATTGCTGATTTGGCCATTGCGTGAGCAAATACGAATATCAGGGCTCCGGTCAGTGCAAAGAGGGCGGCTTCGTGCAGCCCCAGGTCTGAAAATATCAGGTATGAACCGATCAGCATTATCATTGCACCGCAATTTTCTATAGTGCTGTACGCCGGAAGCATCTTTATGTGCTCTGATGACGCTGAATATATTGATGCAAAGAATAGTGAAAATATTCCGATAGAAAGAAGAAGCAGGCCGATGAGCAGAGACGCGTCTGCCAGAAGAACGAATCTGATTGTACTGTAGATTGCCACAGTGGTCATACCGGCGCTGAAGATCACTGATGCGTTCGCCGGCGCCTGCCCATGTGCAATTGGAAGCCATTCGGTGATCTGGAACGGTATTATTCCCATCTTGATCTGAAAACCTATGAGCAGTAGAAAAAGTGCAGTGCCGGAAATACCGGGAATGAAGGAGAACGTTCCGTACTGACTGTAGAAACCGGCAAAGCCAAGCAGTATCAGGAGGGTACTCAATTCACCAAAAACAAGAAAGACATAAGGCGGTATATTCCCAGACTTTGTTCTGAAACCCAGAAGGTAGTATCCGAAAATGGTCATGGATTCCCACCCGAAAAGAAATGGAAACATTGAGGAAGATAAGGTGACCAGAGCCATGGAAAATATTGATCCATGCAAGATCCAGACCCCTCTACCCGGGGATTTCTCATATGACATAGAATAGATGTTTACAAGCGCGGAGACAGTGGAAATAACTAGCAGAAAGAAAATGGAAAGAGGATTCAGCGAGACGGAAAAAGGGCCAATGGTTTCATTCAGGTTAAGGCGATAAATCAAACCAACTATCGAAAATGCTGCGGCGAAAACGCTGACAAAAATTCCGGAGGCATACGCTATTCTGGGGTATATCGCACCAAGGATCACGGGAACTGCGTATAGCAAGAGGATTAGTGCTGTTATCATTCTAGTCCTCTGGATTTTTGTATTGCATCAATAATGCTGAAGGGGTCTGGCGGGCACCCCGGTATCAGAACCTTGCAATCCAGGACCGATGCAACAGATTTACCCAGAATTCCACCGGATACGGAGCAAGATCCCACTGCAAAGACAATCTTCGGATCGGGTATTGCACTGTACGCCTCCAAGAGAGGTTTTTCCATCCCTTCGGCGAGTATTCCTACGACCAGGAGGGCATCCGCATGCCTCGGGGTATTTGTAAAAAACACCCCAAGTCTGCTGAGATCGTAAATTGGATTCCAGAGCTGCTGCACCTCAGAATTGCAACCGCCGCAGCTTCCTGTATCAATAACGAAAAGTTTCATGGATTTCGCGAAAAGTTTCACCTTGGCCTTGACCTCCGGCACATTCAATCGTTCGGTAGGGGCAAAGCTGGATGAACATCTTCCGCAATATATGCACCTGAACCTGTCAACCATGTCTCCGTCTATGGCATTGGTGGGACATTCTGTTGCACCTGGATAAATTCTGACGGGTTCCGTAGCCCAAGGAGACAGCACTTCAGGCTTCTCCCTGGGAAATGATGTCGTGACTATGCCCTTCTCCAACCCGAGTCTTATCCATCCTTTCAAAGCAGATCACCCATTTCTGAAACAATCAGCCCATGACTTTCAACTCCAAACGAAAAATCAGTCAGGATGCCACCCTTGATCCCCTCTGTAAAAGCTGGCAGATTGCACCAGGATGCGCTTCTTATGAACGGCTTAAGTATTCTTCCTTCATTTAGGGTAATACCCATAACAAGTTCACCACCTGGAGATTCCACTGTGTCCACATATGATCCTGAAGCCTCGAAGTTGATAGGTGAAACGCCATGCACGAAGAGCTTCCTTTCAGAGACCATCTCGCCTATGAGTCTGGCTGACTCAAGTATCTCTGCAGCCCTCACCGAAGCTCTTGCATACGAGTCGCCTACTTCACCTATGACCGGGCTGAAACCGAAGTCGGAGTAAGGGAGCCATCCATCAATTCTAGCGTCAAAGGAATGCCCGGATGCCCTGAGTGTTGGACCCACATACCATATTCGGTCGGCTCTATCGACTCCTATGATCCTGTCCATAAATACCCTGCTAACCTTGATTAATTCCCATATTCTGTAGAATTCATGAGCAATTATTCCAACTTCGCTTTGTAGCTTCTCCAGATCCACACTTCGCGCTATCCCACCGGGTTGGTTCATTCCAAAGATGTACCTGTGTCCAAATGTGCTGGCAATTACCCTGAGAAGCCTTTCCCTGAGAGCGGAAAGATGATGCTTTGCGACGTTCTGAGATGCAGCCTCTGCAAGTCTCTGGATGGCCAGAATATGGGATGCTATGCGTTCTGACTCAATCATGATCATCCTGATCATCTGTGTTTCATAACCAGCTTCGGTTTCCGTGATCTTCTCAATCAAATGGCAGAACAGGGATGAATATGAAGCAGAGAAAAGAGCATTGATTCGCTCAACTTTCAGCAAAGCACGATCATGAGGTTCCATGCTCAGGGTGATTCTTCTGGCTTTACAGTTCCATTCAGGCGTAACTGAAAGTATTCTTTCTCCATACGTACGGATATTGAACTTGATCGACTCAAATAATCCTCCTGCCACAGGCCCGAAGGTCATGTTGAATACGGCCTCGCCTTTGGCTGGTTCAGGGTAGACTCCCATGAGAAATGAGTAGTTCCCATGCAACTTGAGATCATCATTGCCGCACTCCCTTAGTTTTCTTTCACCCCTGAATAAGCAATGGGTTCTTCCATCAATGATGACTAAGGCAGAGAGTACTTCCGAATCCATTCAAACCAACCCCACAAAATAAATCATCGGTGAAAGCAGAGCAACCACCACCGAAATCAGTGCAATACTCTTCTGTGAAGCAGATACGTCACCGCGGACCTCATTTTTCTTGAATCCGAATGCCATCGAGGTTGTGAAAAAATTCACCGAAGCGAAGGACAGCACCACAGCTATGATGAGGATCGCAACTTCCAGGTATAGCCCATAGGATACCATTCCCAAAATTATCAGAAATTCTCCTACAAATGTTCCAAACGGCGGAGTACCTGTTACACATAGCCCAGAAAGGGTGAGACTGGCTGCAGTGGCCGGCATTGATCCCTTCAGATCACTTATCCTGTTAATTTCCTTGGTTCCGTAAACCTCAAGAACATTGCCGGAAGAGTAAAAAGCGCCAGCTTTACCAAATGCATGGGAGAACAACAGCAGTATTGCACCATAAACAGCTATTCCGCCGGTCACAAGACCAAGAAATGCAATTCCCATATTTTCCATGCTTGAATATGCAAACATTCTTTTGTAGTCCCTCTGGGAAGGGAGCAGGAGTGCTGCAACCAGAACGGTGAGAAGCCCAAATATCATATAGAGATCAAAAACTGATCCCCCGCCTGTAATCTCGTATATCCTGTACAGGGCGTAAAGGGCTACGGGAAGGAGGATACCGGAGAACATTGCACTGATTTCAGAGGGAGCCTCTGAATGTGCATCAGGAAGCCAGGTACCAAATGGTGAAATGCCCACCTTCGTTCCAAATCCCACGATCGCTGCAGCTGCGGCTATTTCTCCCAGTTCAGTAACTCTGGCATTTGCGATCATTGTGGAAATGGTGAGAGTTCCATATGAATAGTATAGGATTATCACAGAGACGAGAGCGATTGAAAGGCCAGCTGACACTATTATCGTGTAACGCCATGCAGCCTCTATCTGCAGTCTCCCCCTCTCAATTACAAGAAGGAGAGAGCTTGACGCTGTGGTCAACTCAATACCAATCCATAGTAGCCCGAGATTGTTGATTTCAAGGGAGAAGATTATTGCAGAAGCGAATAGATCCATCATCGAGTAATGCAGGCGCATGTTTTTGGACTCTCCAAGCCTGTGGTGATATCCAACTCCGAATACGGAAGACATGAAGAACACGGAGGCAGCGGCCAGTATCAGAGGTCTGTTGATGTAATCAACAAAGAACAAACCGGAGGCATGAATCCTTGCCGCGAAAACAAACACTGTGAGAGCGACTGTTATTAGTGACCCTGAAATATTTATACTTCTGAAACTGTGAGAAAAATAGCTGATGGAAAGCATTGCAGGCAAAAGGAATACAAGGGCCAGGATCATGTCATTGTAGATCATCAGCCAATCAGCTCCTCGAAGACGTCGTGTGTGATATCCTCTCTTACAAGTATGACGCTTACCAGGACTATTCCGAAGACATCAAGAAGTGCGCTTACCTCTATCAGTAGGGGAAGCGGGATTACCAGAAGACTCAGAAGGACGATCCCGTTCTCCTCCTCTATGTATCCGATAACATGTGCAAAACTGTTCTTCCTTGTTATCATGAGCAGTATGCCCTGGGCTATGAGCGAGAGCCCTATGGATCCCAGGGGATGTCCCAGAAGTGGAAGAAAGAGGATACGGTATACCACCAATGAAAGAATGAATACAAAGATACTTGACAGTATGACTGTGGAGGTTGTTATTGAATCCTCTCTGAGCGTTGAAGGATCCTCCGGTATCTTCCTTCTGAGCAGAGAGGTGATAAGAAAGCCCCTCAGCAGAACGATCAGAATCGCGAGAACTATGAGTGTATAACTTGACTCATATAATCCAGTGAAAACTGCAAGAGCAGCTAGAATGAAACTCTGGACAATGACGCTGTTGAGCATGGGTTTTATGAAAACCCTCATCTGTATGGACAGGGCGGATATAATCATGAGAACGCTGAGGATTCCCTCAATTTCCAGGGCTATCATATGATACCACCAGCAACAAATGAAGTGACAGCAAGTATGGCCATGGCAAAAGATACGGTGAGAAATTCCTGTATCTTGAAAAGTCTCAGTTTGGCGAACGATTCCTCTATTATGACAACGGCAAGTATGAGTAACATCCACTTGCCGAGCATTATGGGGATGTCCAGCAGCGCTCCGGTAAGACCATTAAGCATAAACCATGGCATTATGAAAACGTTCAGAAAGACAGAACCAAGAAGATACTGTTTCATCATAGATGAATACCTCATGAGAAAGAGGCTCCTGCCGCTGTATTCAAATGACTTTGCCTCATCGATTATTCCGAGTTCCATCATTCCTGAACTCTCTACAGGGAGCCTTCCAGTTTCAAAAAGAAGTAGCATGAAGAATGCTATCGTAGCCAGGATGTGAGTCAGTGATAGGTAAAGTGAACGATCAGATACAAGAAGTGACTCGGTCAGGTAGGGGTTATTGCTGTTGCTGATTATCGCAACGGCAAAAAAGACAGTTATCAGAGTGGGCTCGGCAAAGGCGGAGAATGTTGCTATTCTGCTTGCACCCATTGCAGAGAAATTGTCTCCTGACCTTATGGCGGCAATGATCTGGATCACGGATGCAAAGGTGAAAAGAATTGCGCCACCCAGAAAATCCACAACCGGGGTCAGAAACACAGGGAATGGCAGAACAACTGGTATCACAAATGATATTGTCAGATATATTGAGAATGTGACAAATGGAGCGAATATAAAGAAAAGTGAACTCTGTGCTGAGAACAGATTCTCCTTGGATAGATATTTTTTAAGATCATAGTAGGGCTGGAATATAGAAGGCCCTCTTCTAGATTCTAACCGTGCCTTCAAAGCCTCCAGAATTCCTTCCACCAGAGGCGCTAGAAAGAGTACACCGGCTATCTGTATTCCCGTCTCCGCCCACAGAGTCACATCCATGATCATCACCAAAAGACGTCATCAACCCCAGTGGGCAGTTAATGGCTAACGTCATAGCCTTAATGCTGGAAAACTAAGGGCTATTTTAATTTATTCTGCGAGCCAGTGGGAAGTAATACCATAAAATACAGGATTACATACAGTGCAGCCGGTGATTTAACTGAAGCTGATTGTCTGCTGCGCTCTGCCATACGCGAATGCACCCCTCCATATAGGCCATATAGCCGGGGCTTAC
>JAKAUD010000082.1 GCA_021827885.1 Thermoplasmata archaeon
AGCCGGGCATCCTGCATATCTTCATAACCCAGAAGAGTTTTTCTCTCTTACGGAAAAATTCCTGAAGAAATTCAGTTGAATATGCCCATTTTTCTGGCTGTTTAGAGCAGTCTTCTGGACTTACCACCTTAAGACGCAAATATACGAACTTTAGAGAAGAGATCTGTTATGGATACTAAGAATAATAACAGATGATGGTAGAATTGTAACCTGGACAGCATAAAAATGAAAAAAAATTTGCAGCAGTATTAATACACGGGACATAACTGCCCTTTGCTGAGTGCAATATTTGTATTACCAATTGGTATTACATGTTATGGAGATTATAACCGCCAGGATTGATAAGGAAACAAAAGAAAAAATGAAAAAAATTTTCTTGTATCAACTGGAGCGATGTGAACAGAGAATCTGTAATCAGGCGAATAACGGAGGAGGAGTCTAAAAGACTTACAATTAACAGAAACGAGATAGCGGAGGGTATTGCAATAGCCGCAAAGGTCCGCAAGTCATCACGAGGATGGAATTCCACAGAGGAAATAAGGAAATGGAGAGACCAGGGAACATAGTACCTGATGCCTCAGTCGTGGTAAAATGGTTCGTTGATGAGGAACACCGACATATCTTTACAATTACTTGAGGATTATCTGAATGGCAAAGTAACGCTCTATTCTGTTCAGCTGATGCCTTATGAGGTCATTAATGCCCTTAGATATAATAGGCTACAGATGAGAGACGCCTCAAAATATATATGAAAGAGCTTATCGTGTAGGTACTTTGAGTACATGCGTTTAAGCCAGTGCATTTGAATTACCGACACTTTCGCAGAGACCGCAGTTCATGCACCTTTCAGTTTCTGATTCAATTCTGTCCATCAGTTGTCCTGATTCGGGGTCATCTTTTCCCATAATGGGTCAGTATGATAAACCGTGAAATGATGGTTTTAAAACTATTTCATCCTGAAAGTTCCTGAGACCTGTAACCTCCTTTAAATGATCAGGGTTGCCTGAAACCATCATCTTCAATCAAAGTACCATCAGAGAACGGATCATACACACTCCTTACCCTTATGCTCACCATCTCCTTTCTTGCCTGAGATACTGCAAGGGGATGCACAATTTTTGCACCTCCCAGGGATATCTTTTCAGCCTGATCGTACGATAAGTTCCTCAGGACCCTGCAAGCAACCTGGTCTTTCGGATCACCGGTCATTATTCCATCCACATCTTTCCACAGGGTAAGATTCATGGAACCCACGCATGATGCAACAACAGATGCGGTATAGTCGCTTCCATCCCTGCCTAGAAGGGTTGTTTCTCCCTTCGTGTTTCTTCCTATATAGCCTGTAATTACTGGTATTTTACCGTACATCACGTCCTTTATCAGGGTATCCCTGATATTCAGGGCAGTTTTTTCAATGGAAACAATCCCGTTGAGGTAATCTCCCTCAGTTATTACACCAAGATCGTCAGCCTGATACCCCACTGCTGATTTTCCAGCCTGCCTTAGAGCTGCAACTGTGAGATCCACTGAAAGTCTTTCTCCGAAACTCTGAAGAAATGCCGATATTCTCTCCGGTTTTTCCGCATTACCTGACATGATCAGTTCAAGTTTCTCCATTCTCTCCAGTGATGATTTCAGATCTCTGCGGTAATTGTTGAGAAAAACACCCTTAAGTGCCAATTCCGCTATCTCCATATGCCTCTTGAAGAGAAAGTCTGAAAGGCCACTCATGTCTATTTTTCCCGGGGACTGACTCATATACCCGATTATTGAGCTGGTTACACCCTTCAGAGCGCTCATAACAATAATGCAGTCACTATCATCTGATATGATCTCAACAACCCTTGAAAATCCATCTGCATCAGCAAGGCATGACCCCCCGAATTTCATCACCTTGATTTTTTTTGGTTCCATTCAGATCCACCCCATTTTAAACATTAACTCCGCATTCAGAACTGACCCCCCAGCCGCTCCCCTTATGGTGTTGTGTGAAAGGGTGACATACCGTAATCTACTGTCGGAAAGCTTTACCCTTCCCACTGTTGCGGACATCCCTCTTGATCTTTCAGAGGAACCGGCCATGGAATCGAGGGATGGCTGTGGCCTGTTCTCCTCAGATCTCAATATTACAGGATTTTCCGGAGCAGAAGGTAGCTTCATCTCCTGAGGCAGTGACCTGAAATTCCTGAAGGATTCAAGTACTTCATACTCCTCAACATCCTGGCCCAGAGTTGCCTGTACAACCTCAAGATGTGAATCCCTAACGGGTACCCGGACACATGTCGGAAATACCTTTATTTCTGAATTCCTGATGTGGCCGGATTCATACGTGCCAAACATCTTCGGTATCTCCTGTGATATTTTTTCCTCCTCCTGTGAAATGTATGGTACCAGATTGTCCATTATGTCCAGCGATGGTACACCCGGGTAACCTGCACCACTTGCTGCCTGGAATGTGGTAACGTTTACCTCACTTATGCCGAACTTCATGACAGGCTTCAGGGACAGGGCCAGTCCTATGGAACTGCAGTTTCCGTTTGCAACAATGAAACCATGTTTTCCCCTGACAGTTTCCAGGCATTCATGATTCACCTCCGGAACCACAAGAGGAACACTCTCCATCATCCTGTTGGCAGAGGCATTTGTAAAGACCTTGAAATTCAGGGACGCAAGTTCCATTTCTATTTCTCTGGCCAGATCGTTTGGGAGAGCACTAAAAACAATATCTGGATCGAGTTTGCTTATCGCGTCCACATCGAGATGGTCTATCCTTTTCCGGAGAAGTTCTGGATCGGAAATGGAGTGTTCCGGTATTTTCAGCACGTCTACGAGTCTTTTTCCGTCGCTTGTAGAACCGCCAAAAAGTCCCGTGATATTGAAAAAAGGGTGATTTGACAGCATCTGACAGAATCTCTGCCCCACAAGTCCACTTGCACCCAGTATAACTGCATTCCTCTTTTCCATCATATCATCTCCCAATTTACTGGACCTGCAGAATCGTAATACCTTAAACTCCAATGGCGCTGTGAAACTTTATCTGATAGCATGTGACGTGCTTCCCATTGGGTTCTGTTATTTTAGAATTCACTGTTATGATATTCCCAGCAGTAATTTTATCCCGAAAAAAGGTAACAATTCAGATTTCAAGTGCTCTGTAAAGCACAATATACCCGGACAGGGAAATTATATTTATTGCAAGGAGAAGAGCTGCAAGCCCGGATCCAAAATGAAGAGAAAGTGAATAGTATATGATTATCGCAATGACTCCCTGCGTCATGAGAATTGAGCTGAAGGCTATGATGTTGCTGAATGAACCTGCCCTGAACTTTAAGTAACTTTTTACGTAAGAGACGAGAATTAAGGCGAATATCATTACAGAAACCGACATTATTACAAGATTTGCTATCCAGAACGGACCCATTGTTAAATCTCCCCCTCTATCCCTGCAGCTATAAATATTTCTTGAAGTATTTTAATGTTGTTGATCAGGACAGGACCTGGAAAGTATACCTTGCCGTAACCATCGCCCTGAACCATGACTAAGTTGTTTGAAAGTAATACCTTCATGTGATGTTCAACTGTACGGTAATTAACGCCGAGACTGGAACTCAACCTGTTAGCGTTTTTAGGACCTTCAATCAGTGATCTTATTATCTTGATTCTCATCTCTCCTCCTCTTGTTGATATGAATATCCACCATAACAGACGCTTGAATGAGCTCTGAAAATCCGTGACTGACAAATTCCCCGATAAATTAAATGGAATGAAATAAATGTTGTTGTGGATTCCATTCATAGTTTATTTACTGTATTGCTGCCCGTTATATGGAACACTTCATTGTAGATCATGTACTGTGGCATTCCGCTTTTAGCAGAAAATCCGTTGTTGAAATACATGATGTCGTATGAGACATTGATATACTTGAACTGTGAAGTGTTTGCTGCATTCTGAACTATGAACTGTACCGTCGCATTGACATTCGCCGTGTTTCCACTGATGGTTATAACCGGTGGGGATTCAGCATAGAACCAGACAGCTGACCAGAGACCAAAGAACCTGTTCCAGGTTGTATTTATCTCTGAGAGACCAGAATAAGTTCCATTTAATGGACCGCCTACCCAGTGAAGGGTCGCATTGGGTTCATACTCCTGCATCACAGTTGTGTTGTTTTCAATTGCTATGTTGTTCCAGTGGCTGAATGCAAGGCTTTCAATATAATTGCTGTTTACAAACTGCTCCGAGGCTGATACGAAACCAGCACCAACAATATGCCATGTTTCAGAATATATTGACCAGTTACCTCCATTGACCATATAGTCAAGAGTGTAGCTTATGTTCAGGTACTGTGTCTGTGTCTGATTGGCCACCGGGGTGAGAATGAACTGGTTGCTTGATATTACCGTTGCTGTATTTCCATTGACTGTTACAGCTGGTGGCGTGACTGTATAATACCATACTGCTGACCAGAGACCAAAGAATTTATTCCATGTGGATGTTATGTTGTTTACACCTGTGTAAGTTCCAGTCAATGGGCCGCCTATCCAGTGAAGAGTTGCGTTATCTGTATACTGAGTCTGCAGGAGGGATGAGTTCTCAATCGCTATGTAATTCCAGTGTGCATATGCATTCTTCAGAATAACAGATCCCTGCTGTGTATCATAACTGGTTTGTAGTCCATTATAGCTGGTTCTTTCACTGTTGAGGCCAGAGTATTCAAATACAAAAAGTCCAGCCATGACTATTGTCAGGGCTATGAATACTGCCGATATTACCTTTAGAGCTTTCAGATCCATGTGCTGCCATTTCGATCTGTATCATCATTTTTTTTCAAATTATGTTACAGATCATATGCAGATCATGTGCAATTCAGATCTAAACTAATCTTCTCCGAGATCTTCAGAAATGGTATCAGGGAGTCCATTATCTTTTTTCCATTCCGCGTCAGGGAATAGACAACACCTTCATCGCTTTCCACCCGGATTAGAAGCCCCATATTCTCCAGTTCTTTCAAACGTTTAGATATTATGGTTGAACTTGAATGGGGAATGCTCCTGAGTATTTCATTGAAATTCTTCTTTATTCCATCATGTTCAAGAATTGCCAGAATGAGCATGGTATACTTTTTGCCAATCTGGGAAAATAACGGGAGTGATGGATCAACGCATATGGTCTCGTTTCCGGTCCTGATCATGCATATATCGTTTCTCTTTCTTGTCCTTTCTCTCTCCTTATCCTCATTATTCATGTGCATTATTTCAACAATCATCATCCAGTTATATTCTTTTTCACATCCTTTGTGATAAGTTGATTTTCAGGTTTTAAACCTTTCCAGAATTAAGATAAACTTTTCTTTACGTTCTGCCATATATACGATTTCATGATTGAGAACTGTGGCATCAAAGAAAGTAACTATACGCGTATTTGGGATGACATGCGATGATTGCGTGAGAACAGTAAGCGAGGGGCTTAAGGAAGGGGGAGCCAGTGAAATATTTGTTTCACTGAAGAACGGGACTGCTTCAGCTGTTGTTGATGACAGCATGATAAAGCCTGATGATCTTTCGAGGCTCCCGGTTTTTAGTGAAAAGTCACACTACAGGGCTCAGGTAAGAAAGGTGGAGTGATCTTGAAAAATGAATATGATCTGGTTATTCTTGGAAGGGGTGCCGCAGCCTTCTCAGCCGCAATAAAAGCCAGCGAGATAACCGCGGGACAGGCTACAATAGCAATGATTGGATTCGGACCCCTTGGAGGTACCTGTGTGAATGTGGGTTGCGTCCCGTCCAAGTACCTCATAGAAGCTGCCAAGGTGGCACACACACAATCAAGTCCAAGGTATCCTGGGATTGAACCGGGGCTTCTTTCTATAAATTTTGGAGAACTTATGGAATCCCTCCGTAGAACGGTAAAAGAGGAGCGAAAAGAAAGGTATGAGAACGTCATTAAGTCTTATGAAAATATTGATGTCTATGATGGTAAAGCTCAGTTCGTGGACAGAGATGCCATAATTGTCAAAAACAATTCTAATCCTAAAAAATTGAAAGGATATAACTTCATAATTGCAACAGGTTCTTCCACAAAAATACCAAAAATAGAAGGTCTGAATGAAACCGGGTATATAACAAGCAATACAGTTTGGGATCTTAACAGTCTTCCCAGAACTCTGACAATACTGGGTGGAGGTTTTATAGGACTCGAAATAGGACAGTCGCTGGAGAGGCTTGGTACCAAAGTTACCATCATAAAAGAACATAATACAGTTGCACCAGGAATTGAGGAAGAGATAGGAAAGACACTCATGGAAATACTCACATCGGAGGGCATTGACTTCAGGAACGGAAAGAAGATTCTGAGAGTCAATTCCCGCAATGGAAAAAAAGTAGTTGAAATGCAATCCAATTTGGGAAAAGAAGAGGTAGAGGCGGATGAAATACTCGTTTCATCTGGAAGAATGCCCAATGTGGCAGATCTTGATCTTGAAAAGGCTGGGGTTAAGTACTCTGAAAATGGTATATCTGTGGATGAAACAATGAAAACATCAAACCCACTTATCTATGCGGCAGGAGATGTTGTCGATCAGAAATACAGGCTCGAGACTCTTGCAGCCAGTGAAGGTTCAATAGCTGCTTCAAACATATACGAAAGCAATGAAAAGAGAATAAACCTGCAACTGGTTCCATGGGCTGTTTTCACAGAACCCCAGTTCGCATCTGTGGGATTAACGGAATCCCAGTACAATGCAACGGGAAGAAAGAGCACCACGAGAGTTGTTCCGCTCGAACTTGTACCAAAGGCAAGAATACTGAAGGAATACCATGGCTCTTTCAAGATAGTTGTTGATTCTGAAACTGAAAAGATTGTTGGCGTGCACGCCCTTTCGCCTTATGCCGCTGAATTCATAATTGAAGGTGTTTATGCCATAAAATATGGTCTTACATTCAGGGACCTTATTGAGAACAGCCACATATTTCCAACAGTAGCTGAAGGAATAAAACTTACATCCCAGTCATTCACCAGGGATCTGTCCAGGATGAGCTGCTGCATGGAGTGAAAATAATTATCTTGAAGAGGTTTCTTGTCCGGTACAGTCATGAGATCAGTTTCATTTCATGAATCATTGACATGTATGTTTCAGACTCTTTGGACGTTCTAACATGTATCTCAAACGGATGCTCGAAACCTTTTTCAGTTAATGAAAATAACATCTCTCCATATGGTACGTCTGTTACTACAAGGATATCGATATCGCTGGCCATGTTGTGCCTTCCAGTAAGGGCAGAACCGAAAAGATAAACCTTTGCATCTTTATCTGTGCTTTTGACGACTTTGACAAGCCTGTTGATCTCCGATTGAAGATTTTCCCATATCTTTCTTTTCCTCACGGTTTCATTTACACGCATGCCTGAGTTCATCCGTTATAACCCCCGTTATTTCATAGAGTTTTTTTACGTCATCTTCGTCAAATGATTTCTGAAAGTATCTCGAAGTTGAATAAGCGTCCTCCAACATATTCAGCTGGAATGAGTACTGATTCAGAAGAAAATATGCTTTTTCCCCGCAATTTCCTCCAGAAGATTCGAATGCAAGCTTAAGAAGGTCCCTCAAACTGTGAGATCGTGGATAATCACCTGCACTGCTTAACAGTATTGATTTCAACGTTAATTCCAGTGACTGTTGCAAACTGAATGTAGCCAGATCATAGAATTCTTCATCGATTTGCAATTTTGCAGTTATCAGGAATCTGTCTGCTTTCTGTGCAAGGAACTGGACAAAGTCTTCAGATGACATACTGTATGTATTATATTCAAAACATATATAACCGTCACCTTTTCCGAATTTATGATCAAGAAAGCTCCGAACTTCAGAAAGGAGACATATCGCGAAATATTGTTTTCACCGCTGTCGTTATCCTTATTTACATATATCCTCACAAGGAATGGATTTAATTCAACTGGCGTTGACAGTCTCATCCTGAACACATATACACCGTCTGTATCTGTTATGCCTGCAGAATCCTTTGCCAGTGATTAGCTGCCTATTTCGCGTATAAATGATCCCACGGACAGGTGCCTGTTGCTAACAGGCATTGATGCCAGATCTTTGAGAATATGGCCTGTCAGAACGCATGCAATCCTGTCGGTTCGATCGATTGTGCCCTCTTCAACCAGTTTCCTGATTCCGGCCACGGAGGCGGCC
>JAKAUD010000090.1 GCA_021827885.1 Thermoplasmata archaeon
CGACCTACGGGCAAGTGCATACTGGTTCATTATCGAAAAACCTCACGACATAATTCTTACTTTGACCATGAGGATGGACAATCCAATGCTCTCTCTGTTATTCGTTAAAATTCAATAATGAGACTGTCTTTTCACTTCCTTTGCTATAATCACTTCTTATTAGTCTCACTAGCATTTTGCTATCATCTTTGGGCGTATACCTTTTATCTTCGCAATCTATCCCTTCTTCGTGGGGTGTTTCTTTCATCAGTCTCACCTCATACGGCAGGTCAACCCCTCCCAAGGACGGCCTGCCGTTTGTTGGATATTATACTATTGTAATATCTACTGTAGTTATTACAATAGTGTATATAAGAATATCGCTGAAAATGATTTTATAGACCATGGACATATACCATGGATTATAACCATGGCTAAAGAATACATTAGAAAGCTAACCAAGCAAAAAGCGTCTTTTCTCTTGACTATACCCAAAGACGTGATAATTGAATTATCTATCAGAGAAGGCGATTTAATAGCAATTCGCCTAGAAGACAATCGCATAGTTCTGAGTAAAGCTAGAAAGGATGATAAAATTGTTTACACAATTGGATATGCGGGTAAAACATTGGATAATATTTTTGAAACAATGAGGAAGAATAAAATCAAACAATTAATTGATGTCAGAAACACCCCCTTCAGCATGAAGAATGGTTTCTCAAAAGCTCCTCTAGAAACCAGCTTAAAAGAAAATGGGTTTAGTTACCTGCACATGCCACTCCTTGGGGCACCAAAAGCTATTCGACTAGAAATAAAGAAGAATGGAAATCGGGAACTTTTTTTTAAGCTCTATAGGAACTGGTTAAAGAAAAATAGTAGTGAACTCAAGAAGTTGACATCGGTTACGGCAAATACAAGAAGTATTCTTATGTGTGTTGAGGAAGACTACAGGGATTGTCACAGAAGTGTCCTCGGAGAAGAGCTTACCAACGCTGGTTTCGAAGTAATGAATCTCTAGTTAATTGGAGGAAAGAAATCTTCTAAGCTAGTAGCAGAGTAATTTACTTTAGGTGGATAGATTATAGAAACTATCATCCAGGTCTTCCATCTGTAATGTGTTCCGATCATAAAATAAACTTCTCTGGTTGACATCCAAGTAAGAAATTTCTCTTCCATCTTCTTCTTTATTTCCTGTTCATCTTTGGTACTCTTGATAATGTTGCGGTAGAGCTCATTGACTTCCCAGTCGTGTATCTCCATTCTATGGGGTCTTTGGGAGCAACTACAGTTCTTTGCATTTTGACATAAAAATTCATAAAACGACTCTTGCAGCATCTTGATCCTAGATAACTTGATGTTACTTCTTAGAGAAAAAAGAGTATTTTGGGGTTCAAATAGACTAGTGTCTATCACCTTCGTTTCAAATTTCTTTATTATTGGTTTAATAATACCTAAAGAACCGCCTGAATTCTCTACCTCCTTAACAGAGTTTTTCTCTATTCTTGAAATGATCTTTCTTATCTCGTCATCATACGCCTTTCTAGTGACATTAGTAGATGCTAGCTCAACTTTCTTACTCTCCTTTCTCTTATCATTTTTCTGTGGAGATTTGACAGTCATATTTACCCAATCACCTTTGTGAAACGGTATTCCGCCGTTTGGTACGAACGGTCTGAAGGGAACTGGATAAAGTCTTCTTAGCTCATCTTTGTCGTTTATGCCTGCAACACAGACCGTTTTGAAGTACTTCCTACTCTGTTCAGGGATAGCACGACACAGTATGAGAATGTCTTCTCGTGTCAATTCTTAACTCTCCAGATGTTAATTTTACCCTTTCTCTCGTTGATTAACCCTATATCGCTTTTTAGTCGGTTAACCCATTGATTATTTGGGACTTTTTGGGGAAAATTTAATTCTTTCTTAATTGACGTCCAGGTCATTCCTTCCTTGTTCTTTGTCAAAATCGACCTAATTTCGTCTCTAAACTTTTCATACCCGCCTTCCCAAACCAATTTTCTTTGCGCAAGACTAACATCGGTGCCCTTTGCTCCTGATGATACAATGAGTTCTTTCCTTTCTGGATTTAATGAAATGAGTACTTGCTCTCCATCTTTAAACGGATACTGTGAATCTGATACTATGTCAGCAGGAATAGCAATATACTGTGTTCTAGCGTGTCCTGACTGTAATATTTTGCCAGTCCCCTTTAGTCCCATATACCTTCATGCATACAATAGAAACTACAATATAACTTTATCTCTGAAAAAGCCGAAGCTATTCTTCATAGCTTTCTGAAGATTGTGCTTTGCCCTCAAGTTGTTCTAGCTCTGCGGCCAAAACTGAGTATATTCGCTGTAGAAGTTGATTAATCTCTTCTTTTTTCACACCAAGAAGATTCAGAAATGTTTCGTCTATACTGTACCTCATAGGGTCATTTGATTTTAGCTGCTCCAGCAATGAAGGAAACTTTTTCTTACCCAAATCGCCAAATAGCTTAAGAAGATCAGCGGTTTCAGAGTTAGAAAGCTTTGATAAGTCAGGCATCAAAAACGTACCCATTACATAGTCATCTACCCACATCCAGGCACCTTCAGTTTCTTTTCTATTAACGAACCACTGGAACAAATTCAATGTACTATTCAGCCATAAACATAGTATTTTAGATTGCTTCGCATTTTGCATCTTCAACATCCAAAATGACCCACCCATAAACATAGGTTTACTAGAAAAGAACGCAAGATGGTTGGCATTTGAAATTCTAGCACGGTAGATCAATGCAAGATAAGCTGAGTTATCTTCTATTAACGAGCTCCAAGCACCTTTAGCTAACAAACCTAAAGCCTTCTTCTTTTTCTTTGCGGTTTCAAACCCTTTATCTAGCAAATCCCGAATGCCTTCAAATTTGTCAGAAACTACAAAGTCAGTTTGATTGCTGATATTGAAAGAAGCTAAACCCGTGTATCTTCTGATACTGGGTCTAATGCATTTCTTCGGGATATCAAGAGTGATGTGAGAGACCCGATTTTCAATTTTGATGCTATTCGCTCTCTTTTCTGTAATGTACCAGTAATCGTGTTTTCTAAGAGCTCTTTTTTCTTTATTAAGGAAAGAAAGACCGTAAAACCCAAGCTCTCCAATTCCACGTGGGCTTTCATGAATTTCACACTTTACTGATTTGAGATATGTTCTAAACGATACAGTCCTTCTAGAGTTATTAAAAATTTTACGGATTGCCTTATCAACCAACGAAATATCCTTTCGATAGACTGAAATTGCTCTAAAAAGAGCAAGTTTATCTTTGATGGCTTCTTTTTGTGCCAACAGCTTAAATGAATACTCAGAGTTATCAACTATTTCTTCCTTGATTCCCTCGGATCTAAGTTTAGTTATTGCAGTTGCGATATTTTGGGATTGGGAAGTTGTCAAGTCATCAGGGGAGATTTTAATGATTGTAATTCCTATGTTGTTTGCTTCTTCCCTTTTTTTTCTGGCAACAAGGAGAATTTCCCTAACCGCCGTATTTTCTGAAAAGGCATATCTGCCCTCACAAGCAATTAGATGCTCTATTGAGTACTGATTAAGCAAAATATCTAGAAATCCTTGTGTTCCCTTTGCACTCAAAGTTGTTATTGGGAGTACAGCGGCTATTCTACCCCCGTCTGAAAGAAAGCGATCCGCAAGAAGTAGAAAATAGCCGTGGAGACCTAGTTGACCACCCAAACATTCTGAATACCTTTCTTCTGAAAATCTCCTTGCTAACACTTCTTTATACGTCTTTGGAATCCTTTGATATCTCGTAAAAGGGGGATTCATAATTACCAAATCAACTTTTGAAAGCTTAATTTCTCTTTCCCTCTCGTTACCTAATCTCACAATGCCTGCCACGGTAGTCCGATTTTTATTCGTCTCTTGGGTAGTTGTTTCGATTAGTGTTCTCTGTGCAAAAGCATTTTTTAACACTGCATGAGCTGAAGATATCTTATCTCCTGGTCGTAGTCTTGTAGAATCTTCAATTGCGACACGTATGAAATCAGCAGTGTATAAGGGAGCCTGCAATGAAAGATGGACTGCGGCTAGATGAGCCGCAAAAGGCATAATATCGATTCCTGTTATCTCCTCTTCCAAGAATCGTTTATGGTCTAAAAATTGAAACATTCTTCCAGAGCTTTCAATTAATTCCCTTTTACGGTGATACGCTGAAACCAAGAGGGTCCCTGATCCGCATGCTGGGTCAAGAACCGTAGATGTACTATCGTTTATACTTAGAAAAGCAAGCATTTCTCCTGCTTGAGTGTTGGTATAAAAAGCTGCTATTACTTTTCGAAGTTCAAATGGTATCAAGTTGTGAAAGATCTTTCCTAAAATATCATGATTTAAAAATTGAGGAGCCAGTGCGTTTATTGCATCGATTGTAATTTTAAGGGCCTCTGTTGCCTCTTTACCTTTTAATCTTTTAGAAATTTCAAATCCAAAAATTGGCGTATAATCCTCTTCTAGTACCAATGAGAAATATTTTTCATGCAGCTCTTTCGGTTCGATTATGCTTTCCGACTCAATCTTTCTGTACTTACGTTTACCCGTAGTTTCATCTTTCTTTTCGTAAGCGAGAATCTGGTGGAACATTATCTGATTTACTAAGAGGTAAGCAGCAGCGTGGTGTAAATGAGAAAGTGGAATCTGTGACTCTTGCTTCATTCCGAGTATCGTTTCAAAGAAAATTTTTCCACCAAACATTTCTTCTACCTCCCCTAACCCAAGTTTGGAAAACGACCCGACTAGCGCATTCACAGCATCTCTTAGCAATCTTATGGCGTCAGCGGTATTTATTTCGGTTGAGCTTGGAGGAACAGATAGCACCCGCATTATCCATTTAGAAAGTTCTTCAATGGAATCCGCTGAATATGCAGAATAAAAGGGAGGTTCACTTAGAAGCACGGCTGATTGATAGTTTCCTATGCACTCTCTGGGGTAAACGACGGCAAAAACTGCCTTTGGAGATATTTGTGTTAGCTTTTCTTTATAGGTATATGCCTTACTTACGGCATCAACCAGAGTCTTTGGTGATTGTTTTGCTTCTAACAAGTAATCATTGCCATTATATTTTATGTGAATATCAGGCTTATTTATTCCAAATACTGTAAGAAAATGTTCCTCGAATTGAGCATCAACTCCGAGTTTACGGAGAGAGTCACAAAGCAATGATGTACATGTGTTTTCCATCCTTGTGCCACGAAAAGACGCCCCATTCACCCTATAAGGGATTGTGTCGTGATTATAAAAAGGTTTCTCGAAATGTGATTTAGGTGCTTGTTAAACGAAAAGTCTTGTTAGCCATATTCTGGTCGTGCGAAGTCTATTTCAATGGTTTCTTGTAAATTAGTGTATTAGACATTAGAATTAAATACCCTTGATTTATATTCTAATATATAGGTAATAAAAATATGACCTTAGAATTAAAGGATAATATTAATAACATGGAATTCATCGTAGATTCGTTGAATTCTAATCTATTAAAAATTTTGGCAAGAAGTCATGTAATCGATGTTATGGTAGCCTTGGATACTACTTCCAAGGGTGGATTATCACATAAAGAGCTACAATATGATGTATTGAAAGGGCCAGGATTGGATCAAATAATAGGACCGATGGTCGAAATCGGAATTGTTCTACATAAGGATGAAAAGTATTACATTACTAAAATGGGAAAGGAAGCCCTTGGATGTGTAAAATCTATTATAGAAACAGAAAGAAGATACAACAAAAGAGATGACCAATGATGAGAACATTTTTAAGTTACACAAATATGACAAAAGTGAGAATATGAGTGTACCTCCTAGTTCTACTAGTTTAGGTTTGCCACGTGCCATTTACCCTCTGGTTTTACTATACTCAATGAGCAATATGGAGATTGAAGGAAAAACAAAATTGGAAAAACTTATTTTTGTAATTCAAAAAAGGTTAATCGAGGAACTGAAGTGGGGGATCACTGGAAGCAATTATGATTTTAGGGCTTTCAATTTCGGACCATTTACCGAAGAAGTGTATGACGATGTTGCCTCACTAAAGTTACTTTCATTGGTGAACGTTGTCGGAGAGGGAGATAATCAAAAATACAGTCTTACTGAAAAGGGGAAGACCGTAGTGGAAAGTTTGATTGCCCAAAAGAGACTGAATTCAGATTTTATATCAGAAATTGCGAAGATAGCTAAGAATTTCGGGGAATTACGATTAGACAAACTGATAGAAAAGGTATACAAGGAATATCCCGAATACGCACGTAATTCTTTGATCAAATCCAGGTATTCTTTTTGAGGACTATGTTTAATTATTCTGGGTTAGTTTTTCTCGTAATAGGTGCGGTAATTGAATATATCGGTCCGAACATCGATAAATTAATTGATGATCCAAAAGACGAATTAGATGGATTTGAAGACAAAATGGAAGGGAGAAAAATGGTTTTGATGGAAGACATCCTAGTACCTCTTATCGGCAAGTGCAAATTAGGCAGTGGTGTCCCTTCAACACATTCTCTAAGGGTTATTAATCGTACTTATAACTCAGAGATTGAAGCAATAGAAGACGCATTACATTATTCAGGTGAAATGAAGAGACTTTATGGAAATCTGAAACGAGTAATGTTTTATGGAGGACTTGTTTCCATTGTTCTTGGATTCCTAATATTTGCATTCCCAGCTACATTATTTTATTTTATAGTTTATCTTGCAATATCAGCTTTGGTGGGGACATTGTTACTAATCTCTTATGTATACTATTCCTTCTGGAGAAGTAGAAGAAATTACAGGGGAGTTACAATGGGAATGGAAGAGAGAGATAAATCGATTTACGACAACTTGGGGGGGTGTTAGAATTATGAGCAAACACCTAAGAGAAGAGCATTTATACCCTAGAATTATGAAATTTGTGAACAATAAAGGCTACATCACCTGTCTTGAAGTCAAACCGCATTCAAGGAGCATAAGAAGGATTGATATAGTAGGTATTAAGCCACGGAAGAGAGAGGTTATCACAGTCGAAGCAAAATTGTTTAACTATTCATCGGTACTTGTTCAAGCAACAAGAAACTTAGTACTTTCGGATTTTGTATACATTTCTTTTCCTCAAAGCTACGCAGTATACGTTATGGAAAAATATGGAAGCTATCTCTCTAATTTAGGTATTGGGATAATTGGGGTGAATGGTAGATCGAGGGAGATTCTTCCAGCTTTCCAGTCTGTTTATGTAGATCAAGAAAGGAAGAGAATGCTGATGGATATGGTTCTCAAGATGGTGAGTTAATATGAGCAAACTATATTTTAGACTTAATTTGCCAAAAGAATATGATGTTTTGAGGGAGTATGCTGAAGAATATTTTGGAGTTGCGATTGATGCACAAGTTTTCAGTTCGTTTAAGAATTCTATATCATTGTTCATATTCACGTTAAATAAGCCATATTTTATTGACCCCGTCTTTTACAAATTCAGTTATCAGAATTTCTCCAATTTCTCCGAAAAGAGGTGGGTCTCGGATTTAAGTCCTAAATATGGGATTGATAATATTCTTCAAACACTCACAGATGGAATTCGGCCTGCGGATATCACGGATGAACTCCTTGTAAGCATAACTACAGGAATATTGGAATACCAACGTAACTCGATATCAAACCTTATTTCTGAGGCAAGAAGGATGGAAGAGCTTATTGGACTGCAATCAAACAATCCTACCCCTCATCCAGAGTTTCTTATTCCACCGTATTTTATAGTTACCAGTATTGATGAAATTACTCTAAATTTGAAGTTTATTGATCAGGCACTCACTCAAAAAAAAGGGAATGAAAAGATATACGCAGTTATTTCCTTAGAACATGATTTGTTCTTGGACAATGATTTCGTTGAGAGAGTAGTAAAATTATACTCGGCAAAGGCCGTGGATGGGTTTGCATTTTGGATAACCGACCTTAGGGAGTTTTCGTCCGATAGTGTTTTTTTGAACTCTCTTGTCACTTTTGGTTCCAACTTGAAGAAATCAAGTAACGGCAAAGAAGTCTTAAACCTTTATGGGGGTTATTTCTCATTAATCCTTGTAACTCACGGTATGTTAGACGGAATTGTTCAGGGCATTGGCA
>JAKAUD010000187.1 GCA_021827885.1 Thermoplasmata archaeon
CCGCAAACCGGAGGAACGGAAACCCCAGCTAATCGGAGGAATAGAGCTTCCGCTCCCCGATTAGCTTTCAGAATTCCAAAACAGATTCTTCTTTAAGTAATGTCTTCTTGATCCTGTAGGAACAGATCAGAGTGTTTCCCTTGGTTCTGCATCGCCTGTCGAGATATCCCTGCTCATACATTTCCCTGAGGATCCAAGCGGCTCTTCCCTGTGAGATATTGAGCTGAGCTGCTATCCTTGCGGAACGAAAAGCAAAATTTGGGTACTGGCAAAGATGTTCCATAATGGTCTTCCACTCATCCGGTACCTTATGGGAAAGAAGAAATTCTATTTTGACCCGCCTCCAAATTTTCGGAATTTCAGAATGTCCAGGATTGTGACCTTCACTTCATGTTCCAGAATTTCAATTTCTTCCTTGGTCAACTCACCCTTCACAACGATGGTAAGACCCGACCTTTCAAACAAAGTGTGCTGTGGCATATCACAGCACCTTCTCTACCAGTCTGCCCCTCTTAATCGCCTTTAAGATGACCTCAATTCTGTAATGTGAATATGGCCTGACAATCCATTCACCTGGTTTTATTGGGCTTCTTTTCCTGTTGAACGACTTATCGGCCCTGTGGCCTTCCTTTGTTGCTTTTATGAATTTCTTCCAGTCTCTGTCAAGATCGTAACGTCGTTCCACTTCTTTGATGAACTCTTCGGGATATCGCTTTGCAAGATCCATCCAATTGTCAGAGAATGAAAATAGAGACATCATATCAGTCCCCTCCCCTGTATGGTTTCTCTATCCTGGTCTTGGCTTCATCAACCGATATATCAGGAGGATTCTGATAGAATGGCATCATTTTCTGTTTTGTCTCACGCTTGACACTTTCCGTAAGGATCCTTGGGGAAAACTGCTTGAAAAAGTCTGTTGGCGCTTCTGATATGTTCTGATTGCCCAGGAATTCTTTCCTGAACGTTTCATAGTCTATTCTTAAGAAATATCTGTCAACAATGTCATTTTCAGATGGTACAAGCCAGGTTTCAGGTTCACTTGGGATGAGTGTATTGTCCTTTCCAATGTGCCTTCTAAGTATTCTAAATGTGCCATTTGTTGCCTTGTCTGTTAACTTGAATCCCTTATCGGTCTCTTCTATCTCGTAGGCATGGATTCTCTTCTCGGCCATGAACTGTTTTACAATTGGAATCGGATCAATGGGATCTCTTTTCAGTACCCTGAAAATGCCAGACTGAACCAGGGACTTGAGATACCAGGCATGGCAGTCTGTTTCCAGACTGATGTCAAGCCTTATTCTTGCTTTGTCTTCAACTCTTGCCTTAACTGATTTCCATTCACTTTCTAAAATTGATAACTTTTGTCTTGTCTCAAATATGTCATTGTCCAGCTGTCTTAGCCTGGCTTCATCGGATGTTTGACTTTTGAGTGCCCAGAGGGACCTGTTAACATAGGCTGAGACATTGAAGTGTGAGCCCAAACCATCGATGAAATCTTCCACTTCTGAGTCGATTGTTATCTGAAGCCTCCCTTTCCTCTTCAGTCCTTCTGGTGGTCTTCCCGGTTTTGAATTCTTTTTGCTCATACCCCGGAGACCTCCATTTCCTTTCTAGTTCTTGAGAAGAAAGAAGAAAGAAAAGAAAATGAAAAATTAAATACATACAATAAGTACGTATTTAATTCTCGCAAAAGTAGTGTAATGCTCATTTTCCAAACGTACTCCATTTGCAATTTAGTGTGTATTGAATTAAGCAGGACAATCTCTGACTGGCTCTTCTGATAATTTGAAAGTGCCGGAATTATGTGCGCATTAAATTCTGAAGATTTGGAAGGAGTGAAAATCAATGCCTAAACCTCCTACTCTTGTTGTTTCTATTATGATTTCCGTACTTGACCCGGTGTCTCTGTATGTATTTCTCCCTCTGGATCTTCTGTTCAGGATCGGGAAAGAAGGTTGGCCTGATGTTCAGGGTAAGTGGATTCTTTCTCACAATATCACAATCATCCTGGTGCCTTGACTGCCATAAGGATAGCTGTCTTTCTGCCTCAGGAAGATCGTATTCCATTATCCCCAGAATTTCAGGGCTGTTGGCGGAAAGTGAGTATATTCGCCCAACCAGGATTACACCTGTGATCTCCTGCTGAATCCTGTTATCCAAGCCGGAGATCATTGTGCAACCTCCTCCAAGAAGAATTCTAACAATGAGCTAACTTCCTCGGGCAGTGGTTCAAGTTTCCTTTCTTTCCAGAATTGTGAAAGGAAAGCCCTTTTTTCTGCTTCACCTGAAGGTAACATGATGTTCCTCCGGGAAGTGCATCAGGTTATCTAACGCCCGGTCGGAGCATACCATGTAGTCCAGGTTGTGCCCGACCGTTTGTATTAGCCCCTTTCCCTGGGGCTTCCTAAAATCCAGTTTTTTCATATACTTTCTAACCTCCGAAAATCACAATGCCGGAAATCAGGTAACCTACCTGTTCACCTGCAAATGGACCAAGGAAAGAGAACTGGCTATTTCCATATGCAAATACATTGAAACTGTAGGAAGTGGTGTTTCCTGCCATTCTAACCATCAGGTATGAGGACTGATTGCCTGTGATGTACTGAGGCTGCAGCTGCACATATTCTGTTGATTCATTATTCAATGAAACATTGAGAAATGGCTGGAAATTGGTTACATTTGTACCAAATCCAAGGCTCTCATTCGCCGTGACCGGATAGCCGAAAAGTATCGTCAGATTGGATACTGAGAAATCGTTCAGCTCTCCCTGTGTCAGATTTGTCAGAATGTAGCTCACACTTTCATTGTACGGCATGTCATACGTGGTAGTGCCATTGACAGAGGCAAATGCAATACCTGATCCGGTGGCATTGTAGATGAACTATGTCTGTGTGTCTCCCTTCAGTACAGGAGAATGATCATTCAAAGATACCAGGCTGTGCCCTATCAGTGATGATAAGAATAAGGCCATGATAACTGCAACAATGCCAACAGCCAGGGCAAAAATGCCTCGTTTTCCCTTTGATTTAGCGGTTTCCATTATAAGTTTCCTCCGCTGATCGGAGGAACGGAAACCCCAGCTTATCGGGTTCGAATATGGCTTCCGCTCCCCGTTAAGCTTTCAAATCTTAAAATACGAGGTTATTTAAATATGGTTTAGGCAACTTTCTAAGTTACTGGTTCCGCGAAGGTACGAGAAGTATGACAAGTCCATACCCAGAATGCTATAGAAAATGTCCATGATTAGATCCGAGGCATCTTCCATAAAATTAGTGTGTACGTGTAACTACCTCATATCTTGCAACCAAAGGTGCTAATGCGAAACATGCAGAAACTGTCAATAAAAAGATCAGTGCCATCCAATTCGCAAAGATCAATGCCATCAATGCTAGAATGGCCAGAACTATAGAGATTATGTAGGAAATTCTTACTTTCGTCTTGCTTATATTAGGTGGAGGATTTGAGGTCCCAACTCTCTTGTAATAAGTGTAAATTATAAGGACGAGTGCAAAAAAAACCAGAGAAGCAATGCTCTGGTAAATGGAATTGGTTGAATAATGTGTACTGACTAGAATAACTATGTTAATAAGAAAAATTAAAAATAAGAAAATAGTCAATAGACGAAAGGTTCTGAGTACTTTATTAATCATTTCCATTAGATTCCTCACTAGCAGTATTCGATAATCTCGTTTATTGCCACATATAACTCATACAACAAGAATGCCGTTAGCGCTGTGTAAAATACAATGAGTACAAGAGTGAGACCTCCACTACCGATTATTGTAGCACCTTCTGCTATGAGTCCAGCAGCAGTACCGAAATACAATGCCCAAGCCTCCAGGCAGGCCCAAAGATTGTAATCATACACAATAGCTAACGAGTGACCAACAACCAAGTCTGATACGTTTTGAGGGACCAGTCCAATGAATTCCCTGAAAGCGCTGGAGAGATCACCGTAATACCCATCAAACGTTTGCAAACTGACGTTGCCTGAGTCCTTATAGCGTGAAGAAAGGAGACTAATACCGTTTTGAATCCCTGACAATTGTTCTGCAACGGTACCTGTGAAGTTCTCAATCAAGACGTCACCGAGCCCAACGGGATTTGTTACGGGGCTCACATCTCCAATCAGCATCCCTGAATATAAGTCGCTCGTTTGGTTCAGGACCAGTGCGTATAGAATATTGACATTCCAGGTTGCTGTAGTCATATTGAAGTCAAGAAGTATTTCAGTTGTATTATTATATATCCCTCTTGAAACAGAAAGTGTTGAATTTTGACCATAATACATGATAGAGGTCGAATTTGTCAAATTATAGCTTTTCAGGGGAGTTGGATTATTTGGTGAGGAATAGTTGGTGGGCACGGTGATGTTTATGCTCGAAGGAGTGTTCATTACGTTTGTACTAAGGAAGACTATCGGTCTGATAACCTGTGTGTAAGATGCGGTAGAACTACTTCCGTCTATACTGTTTGCCATTACTGTAACGTTATAAACACCAGACATATTAAATAAGTATGAAGTTCCACTTATCTTTGAACCATTGATAAAGTAAGATAAGCTTCCTGAATAGCCCTCCCAATTAACTGATGTGTTAAAATACACTGCTTGACCTACGTAAGAGGGATTCGTTGAACTATTTACTGAGTTTATTTCTGGTGCCGGACCTGCATTCACGTGTTGCGTGTACGTTTTCGTTGAAGAGCCATAGTTATTAGATGCTTCTACCTCTACCGTAAATGACCCAACGAAATTAAATGTATAATTAACAGAAGTAGGTACGGGATTTGTCCCGTAAGGGCCACTGTTATAGGACGCAATAAGGGTGCCGTTGACGTACCATGCAATGCCGTGAATAAGTGTGCCAAAATCAACTGAGGCGGAAAATTGAACAGTCTGTGATTCGATAGATGGATTAGGATTCCCGGTTACAGAGTTGATAATTGGAGCAGGTCCAGTAACGACGATGTTATTCTTGGCCTGCACTTGGCTTTGCCCGATGTCCCTTACTTCAATGTTGAAGACTATCCCTAGGCCAGCCACAACAATTATTAAAGCAGCAAAACTCGCAATTAGTATTGTATACTTATTAGAGGTGATGAAATAATCACTTCATTATTATATATATTCTTTCATTTCGTTAAGATATAATCATAGAATGTCCCCAACACTGAATAAGTTAACACTTTTTCTTCCTACAACTAGGGGAGAGAACTTTTATTTTTTAAAAAAAAAGAATCTATAGAAGCCAGCAGCCCCCCCCAAAAAATGCAATATTGCACTTTTGTTATGAGTGAATTAGGTGACAATGGGAGAAACCCCCTCTTTTATTTTGTAGTAAGATTTAGTATGTGATCCTTTACCTCTGGTTATTCTCTGCAGCAAACCAGCTTTGTGCATTTCTAGCAGAACCTTCGATAATCTTTGAGGGGAAATGTAAATACCTTTCTTTGAGATTTTATCAAACAGGAAAGAGGAATTAAAGAAGAATCTTGGATAACTGCGCAAATAAGCAATTACTTGTCTCCATTCTTCCGATACGTCACCGGTAATGAGAAATTCTATCTTGATCCGCCTCCAAATTTCCTGAATTTGAGAATGTCCAGTATTGTGGTCCTGACTTCATGTCCCAGGATCTCAAGCTCATCCCTGGATAGGTCTCCTTTTACAATGATGGTGAGGCCTGGCCGTTCAAACAAAGTATGCCGCGGCATCACAGCACCTTCCTGGCGATGAGTGTGTCTCCAGCGTGGACATGGAAACAATGTGTCCTGTCCTGGCACATCTCAAGCTCATTCCAATCACATTCTGGCCAGTTACAAACGGCTATAGTTTCTGAAGTGTCTGGCTGGATTTTTTCCCGGTGTGTCAGGCCTCAACACCATTGACATTTCATTAAACAGCCTTCTCAACCAGTCTGCCTCGCCTGATTGCCTTTAAGATGACCTCAATACTGTAATCAGAATAGGGCCGGGCTATCCATTCACCTGGTTTTATTGGACATAGTTTTCCGGAGAATGACTTATCAGCCCTGTGGCCTTCTTTGGTTATTCTGATGAAGATTTTCCAGTCCCTGTCTAGGTTATACCTGCGTTCTACTTCTTCCACAAATTCTTCAGGTGCCTCCTTTGAACGTACTTTTCTCTCTGTATTCTCTGTTCAGGATCGGGGAAAAATGTTGTCTTGATATCAAGGATCAACGGATTCTTGTTTACAATGATGCAATCGTCCTGATGCCTTGACTGCCAGATGGACAATTGCCTTTCAGCTTCTGGGAGATCGTAATCAACTATTCCCATCACTTCGGGGCTGCTGGCGGAGAGAGAATAGATTCTACCAACCAGAATGACACCGGTGATCTCCTCCTGGATCCGGTTATCCGAAAGGGAGATCATTGAGCGACCTCCTCCAGGAAGAACTCTAACAAAGAACTAACTTCATCAGGCGTCGGTTCAAGCTTCCTTTCTCTCCAGAATTGCGAAAGAAACGCCTTCTTTTCTGCTTCACCTGAAGGTAACATGGTATTCCTCCGAGAAGTGCATCAAGGTGTCTAACGCCCGGTCGGAGCATCGGGTTAAATTCCCACAATCTTTCCTTTTGTAACGTACTGAGGGAAAGTATATGTCATCAGCCAGGTTTAGGTGTGCTTATGCAGAATTTGAGGCTGTGCTGAACTAGATGAGAATGTTTTATCGAACAGAAGTATTGATGGAGAAAATTGCAACTTGACATATTGTTTGAGGGTCCGCTTTCCAGTCGATAATGGAAAAAATTATGCCTTCTGATAAAATTCAAAAATTCTGCAGTGATGGGATTATCCTTAACCTATCTTACGGGGCATTTATCAGGGATGTCGGCCAGTATGTGATCTGGGTTATCATGAGCGTTTACCTTAACGAGGTACGTTCACTTTCTTATGTTAGCATAGGTGTCGTGTTTCTCATAGGAGGATTCCTGAGTGTACCACTTTCAATTTTAGGTGGTAACCTCATTGACAGGATAGGAAGGAGAAAACTTGCCATTTTGATACCTTGGCTGATGAGTGCTCTATCACTTGGGCTATTTGCAATGATCTATTACGACTTGAATTTGTTGGTTCTTCTGGCGCTTTTCATAATCTCTGGCCCCATGGAATCCCTTCAGTATGTTACAATGAGCACCATCATTGCTGATGTTACCAGCGAGTCGGAGAGGATATCTGGATATAGCGCACTCCGCATCGCGTCGAACCTTGGAATCGGAATTGGGCTCGTTGTTGGAGGTTTTCTTTCCCAGTTTAACTATGCATTCATATTCCTGCTTTCTTTCGGTGGGTACGTCTCCGAAGGGGTCCTCTATTATTTCCGTATTCCGGAAACCTCACCATCTACTGCAGTATCAAAAGGGGAGCACCAGCCAAAGCGGAAAATTGTGCTGCCATTCAGGGATACATTTTTCATTGCAATTTCCCTAATTACATCGTTCGGATGGTTTTTCACCGGCATGTTCGAGAGTGCCCTGACTCCTCTGTATATGTCATCGGTGAATCATTTCAACCCATTTAGCATTACAATCCTATTTGCCATCAACAGTGCTGTCGTAATCGCTTTCCAGACGCCAATAAACAAACTCTTGAGGAATGTGAGAGATTCCTTAAGGATAATTCTCGGGCTAATGCTCTATTCCGTGGCCTATCTTATATTCGCAGAGACCTCATTTTACCTTGTGATAGCTATGGCAGCTGTTCTGTTGACTTTCGGGGAAAACATAGCATCGCCCGCATCTACTTCCCTGATCACAAAGATTGCTCCGGAGAAGAACCGTGGAAGTTACCTTGGCTTCAATTCCTCGATTGCTAGCCTGATAAACCCATTCAGACCACTTGTTGGAACCTTTCTCCTTTCAGCTACGGTTGCTGAGCCAAGTCTTTCCTGGATAGTGCTCTCCATGGTCAGTTTCCTCATAGCATTACTCTTCCTCGTCCTCTTCAGAAGGATATCACAACGAAGAAACAGTGTCAGTCGCAGTCCTCTTTAAACCTTGTGCCC
>JAKAUD010000141.1 GCA_021827885.1 Thermoplasmata archaeon
TCTCAAGAACGCTGTGAATATCAGCCCGAGAACATTGTCAAGAACATTAAAATACCTTGAGGAGCAGGAATTTGTATCTAGAGAAGTCGTCTCTACCAGGCCATTTAGGGTAAAATATAATCTAACGGAGAAGGGAAAAGCATTAAAGTTTGCACTCAATGATTTGAGGGAATGGGGAGAAAAATGGGCTGAGCCTATCCACCCTCAGGAGGCAAAAATTTTATCAAGTGATTCAGGTGTTCGGTCATGAAATTTTTTATTGATGGTGAACAAGTAAAAGCGGAAAATCCTGAAGCTATTCAGAAATTATCGCCTGTAACGGGTGAACTTCTGTATAAATTTCCTTCCGCTTCTGAAAATGAGGCCGAATTAGCCCTTGATTCTGCCTTGGACGCCTTTCCCTCATGGTCATCTTTGACAAGCTCCCAAAGAGGAATTTTTTTAAGGAAAACTTATGAACTAATAGAAAAAAATAGATCGGAACTTGAAAATATCTTAATGAGGGAGAATGGAAAAATAATAAGTGAAGCTAAGGGTGAAGTTGATGGCGTCCTCGACCAACTTTCTTATTATATTGGATTTGAAAGAAAACTGAATGGCGATCTTGTAGAAGGAGACACAAATACAAGAAAAATCCTTCAGTACCGGGTTCCTTATGGCGTTGTTCTAGCACTCACTCCCTGGAATTTCCCAGCTGCCATGGTAATCAGAAAATTAGCCCCTGCACTTTTGACTGGAAATACCATAGTCTTAAAGCCCAGCAGTGATACGCCTGGTTCTGCTGAATGGATCGTGGATAAATTTGCAAAATCAGGATTACCGAAAGGAGTTCTCAATTTTATCACAGGATCTGGTTCCGCTATAGGAGATTATCTTGTAACGAGCAGAAAAGTTTCACTTATAACAATGACAGGATCAACCGTGGTTGGACAGCATATTATGGAAAAGGCCTCTGCAAATATGGCAAAACTGATTCTAGAACTGGGTGGAAAGGCCCCCTTCATGGTCTGGAAGGATGCAAATTTGAATGATGCATTGAATTCGTTGATGTGGGCAAAATACAGTAATGCTGGGCAATCCTGCGTTGCCGCAGAAAGACTTTATGTTCACGGAGATATTTATGACGCTTTCTTGAATGCATTCAGAAATGCGTCCATGAAGATTATTCTCGGGGATCCTACCAATGCCACGATGGGCCCTCTAATCAACAAAAAAGCTCTATCCAGCACATCAAAACTTGTTTCTGAAGAACTGCAATCTGGATCTGTCGTTTCAGAGATGAGCAAGGAAACATTGAATAACCGATTCAATAATGGATTCTTCTGCAAGCCAGTTCTGGTTGAGAGCGATGAACAAAAGTCTTCCATATTTCAGGAAGAAATTTTCGCCCCCGTCATTCCCGCTATGAGGGTGTTTGATGAGGAAGAATTACTAGATAAAGCAAATGATTCAAAATATGGCTTGGCCTCATATCTCTTCACATCCAATCTGGGAATGGCAATGAGATTTTCCGAAAAGATAAGGTTTGGAGAGTTGTACATCAATATGCCGGGACCTGAAAGCAGCCAGGGTTACCACACCGGATTTCGACTCACCGGACAAGCGGGAGAGGGCAGCATACATGGAATCAGGGAATATCTGCACATAAAGAATACCTACATTGATTTTCTCAGGAAATAATTCGAACCTCATTTAGCAGTATTTGCCAACCTTAAGATCAGTTAATGTAAAATAGCTTGAAGTTTTATGTTGATTGGATCGCCATGGCATATGATAAGGATGGGAGCACTAATTCTCAAGAAGGACGCGGTATTTCTCCAAAGCAGATTGAATTCATTTCAAATCTTGAAAAGAGTTCAAAGGGTGGATCAGGCGCCCTAGCTGACTTTCTAAAAGGAAAGAAAAAAGGCAATGTTTCCGAACTTTCATCAAGGGAGGCTTCTGAACTTATTGACAAGCTCAAATCGCTTCCAAAGATAGAAGGGATGCAGGTTCAGGGCACTGGAAGAAATGCAACTCCAAAGCAAATAAGCTTCATAAATAACCTTCTATCAAGGAACCCATCATCCAAGGAAAAACTTGAAAAATTCCTTCGCGAGAGCAAGAAAGGATCAATAGAGGAGTTGAGCATTCCAGAAGCATCCAAGCTAATTGATCTCATAAAGTAACAATTTCATTTTACATTTCCCCATAAGGCTTCGTTCGCAAATGTCAATAGTGCCGCTCTATTGGTTGACTAAATTTTATCTTGAATGAATTTTGAAGAAATGCGTGTTTGAAAATATAAATGCCCATTTCCTTTCGAATGACCACTATCTGGGTCGCTAACCTGGAGCCTATTTCAGAAAGTAGCTTAAATTCATTCCATATTGAAACCCATTTGCCAAGAATTCTCCGGTTCCCTATAAGGGGGAGAAGTGATCATAACATAGCATTTTTTTCCTGAGTTGTATCAAATAACTGGTAACCAAGTCTGGTTACAAAAATGGTTTTATATGTTTTGAAACTATACTATAAGTTTAGAGTGGTAGAAAGATGATGAGTGCAAATGCAACAAGATTATTTAAAGCAGATTACAAATATCATCACAGGAGGAAGGTGAATAATTGAAGAAATACCTTCTCCTTGAAGATGGAAACGTCTTTGAGGGGGAGGCATTTGGTGCAATCACCGAAATTTCTGGAGAACTAATATTTACCACAGCGCCAACTGGATATTTAGAAGTTTTAACTGACCCTTCGTATGGAGGACAGATAGTTCTTTTCACGTTTCCCTCTATTTTCACGTATAACCTTAAGAAAAGCATTAGGCAAAGCGGATTTATTGCAGCATCAGGTGTTGTGGTTAAGGAATGCGCCGGATTATCTACCGCCGCTTTTGTAGAAATTGATACTTTATTAAGAGAGAATGGAGTTCCCGGCATCATGGGTGTTGATACACGTCGGATCGTTGAACTAATAAGAAATAAGGGGGTTATGAGGGGCATCATTTCTAATTCAAGGTATCCACAGATTGATTTTGGCGTGATGAATACAAGGGAACTTCTGGAAAAGTTTTCCCCGGTTTCTGATTATCATACAAACTCATATGCAGACGAAGAGATTATTTTTGTTGATATGGGGGCAAAAACATCCCTCTTAAGGGAAGTGGCAAAGATATCTCCTTTACATGTTCTTCCATTTGATTTCGATTTCAGTAAGCTTGAGAATTCATGCAGGGCCATATTTTTATCGAACGGCCCTGGAGACCCTTCAGATGAATCCCTCGAGGGAGTTAGGGATTTTATCAGGTTGAATTATGGAAAAATTCCAATATATGGGGTGTGCCTTGGACATCAGGTTTTAAGTCTTGCCCTTGGCGCCTCAACATCCAAAATGGCATTCGGGCATCATGGAACGAATCACTCAATTATTGAGGGTACCAGAACCTTCATAACTTCACATAACCATAATTTTCAGGTATTGGAGGAAAGTCTCTTCGGCACGCCTCTTGAAGTGATTCAGAGGGATGCGAATGATGGCTCTGTTGAAATGGTATCAGACAGGGAGGGATTAGCAGTTTCTGTCCAGTATCATCCTGAGGGTTCCCCTGGCCCATTTGATCCATGTAATTTCTTCAATCGTTTAAAGAAAGAAATTGGAGGTCTGCATGCCAAAGAAATCAGGAATTTATAGAGTTCTCATTATCGGATCTGGACCGGTGGTTATAGGACAATCTGCTGAGTTTGATTATGCTGGTTCCCAGGCAGTCCGCTCTCTAAGGGAAGAAGGAATATATACTGTTCTTCTTAACTCAAACCCTGCCACTATCCAAACTGACTATGAAATTGCAGACAGTATCTATATTGAACCCATGGAACTTGATGTAATAGTATCCATAATAGAAAAAGAAAATATTGATTCCTTGCTCTGCACAATGGGAGGACAGACCGCCCTCAACCTTCTTATGGAAATAGAGAAAGCGGGTCTTATTGAAAAATATGGCCTGAATGTTCTGGGAACACAACCAGATAACATAAGAAATGCAGAGGACAGAAATGAATTTCACAAGAAGATGATATCCTTGGGAGAAAATATCCCTGACTCTGCAATTATAACTAGCTCCACCTGGAAAGATGATGCGGAGCACATCAAATTTTACCCATTTATAGCAAGAACCTCATTCAGCCTCGGTGGGAAGGCGGGAAGAATAGTTGAGAATAAGATGAAAGCTGTAGCCTTTTTTAATGAGGTTTTTTCAGATGGTGACATCAGTGAGATTGAGATTGAGGCATCCCTTCTTGGGCTGAAAGAACTTGAATATGAGATAATCCGGGACAGTTCAGGGAATGCAATCTGCGTGTGTAACATGGAAAATCTTGATCCGATGGGTATTCACACAGGTGAAAGTATTGTTGTTACACCGTCATTGACCCTGAATGATTTTGAATATTACTCCATGAGAGAACATGCATTGAAAATAGCTGAATCCCTCGATATTATTGGTGCGTGCAATGTTCAATTCGCACTTGATCAAAAAAATGGAATGTTCTATGTTGTTGAGGTTAACCCAAGAACCTCCCGATCTTCCGCCCTTGCATCAAAAGCAAGCGGTTATCCGATTGCCAGGATTGCTACTAAGCTCTGCATAGGCTATCTTCTCAGTGAACTTAAGAACCCCATAACTGGCAGCAGTTCTGCATCATTTGAACCATCCCTTGATTATGTGACAGTCAAAATTCCAAAGTGGCCATTTGAAAAATTCCGCAGTGATATCTCATTAGGAGTATCGATGAAATCTACAGGAGAGGTAATGGGAATAGGAAGAACGTTTGAAGAGGCAATGTTCAAAGCCATTGCCTCCCTTGAGGATGAACAGTTTGGCTTTGATCTGGATATCTCCTTGGACAAGCTGGAAGAATATCTGAAGAACCCAACGCATTTAAGATTAAGGGCAATCATACAGGCCCTGAATGCCGGGATAAGCGTGGATAAAATCTCTGAATACAGCGGCTGGGATATAGAAATACTTAACCGGCTCAATTCGGCCATTTCGATGATGAAAGAATCCAGGGTGAATATTGAAAAACTAGAGCATATGAAGCACCTGGGCATCCCCGATTTTATAATTGCTAAATATTTCAAAATGAGTGAACGGGAAATCTCAGCCATCAGGATTGAGAAAGGGATAAATTCTAGCATGAGGATGATAGATACCTCTTCTAACGAATTCAATTCTAGATCAGGTTACTTCTATTCAACTTACTTTGAAAAAAACGATGCTCCACCGCTATCGCCTGGAAATTCCGTAATGATAATAGGATCCGGCCCAAACAGGATATCCCAGGGACTGGAATATGATTTTGGATCAGTAAAAACATTGCTTCACCTTAAGAGGGCTAATATACCAACGATAATGATCAACTCTAACCCTGAAACTGTATCCACGGATTATGATGTTTCTGGGAGGCTCTATTTCGAACCTTTGAAACTTGAATATATTGCCAATATTATTGAATACGAAAAGCCAAGAGGGGTTATAATACAGTTCAGCGGCCAGACCGGTCAAAATATGGCAGGAGATCTTGCCGCCATATTTGGTGAGGAGATAATTCTAGGCACATCCCCGGAAAATATTGGGAAAATAGAAGACAGGGTGATATTCAGCAATGCCATGAATAAACTGAAGCTCCCCCAGACAGAGTTTCGTGATTGTAATGGCTTGCATGAATTATTGAACAAGGTTGAAGAGATCGGATTCCCGGTAATACTGAGAACGAGCTTCATTATAGGTGGGAGTTCAGTAAGGGTTGTTGAAAGTAGAGAAGAACTAAATAAAGTGGTAAACGAATATGAGAGGTACAATGTTTCTGGAAGAATATTGGCCAATAAATTCTTAGAAAATTATGATGAAATGGATATTGATTTCATTTCAAACGGGAAAGAATACAAGATTGCCGGAGTTTCGGTACATGTAGAAGAGGCGGGGATACATTCCGGTGACGCTGTGAGTTTAACGGGACCGAATCTGGTTGATGCGAAAACGATGAGTGAAATTGAAAATATTCTTTCAAAGTTAACTGCATTTTATTCTCTCAAGGGGTTCAGCAATCTTCAATTAGCGGTTAAGGGGGACGATATAAGGATAATAGAGTTGAACGCAAGGCTTAGCAGATCATTTTCATTCATTTGCAAAGCGACCGGTATTGACTGGATCAGGTTTGGGATCGATGCCATCCTTTTCGGGAACCTGCCTGAAAAAAGTTGGGAACCTGTTTCATTCTCTGCAAAAATACCCATATTTCCGTTTAAAATTTTCCAGAAAGAAGACATATCCGTTGGGCCGGAAATGAGGTCAACCGGAGAAGTAATGGTTTCTGGATTGACAATGGAAGAATTGTGGTCAAAAATAGGCACTTATTATGGCATGAGAAAAGGTTCTGATGCTAAAATAGTGGTTTATGCCTGTGAAGATGATGTCCTTTCGCTTGAACACATATTTGCCAAGGACGAGAGAATTAAAATGTTCAACACGCTGGAATATGAAAAGATGCTGGAATTTGTTGATGACGAAAAGAATATGGTATTTGCGGATCTCTCTGATGTGAATGAGTCAAGAAAAGCCTCTCTAAAGAGAACCATGCTCAGGAAAGGGATTCCAATCATATTAAACAAAAGATTGTTTTTAAAATTAATGTACTCGATTCCCAACGGTATTAATGCGAGAGAATCCAGAAATTATCACAACGGGATTTGAAGCTATGATTGTTTGAGACATGATTCCTGAGGAGATGTTTATGGAAAAATTCCGCGAAAGAAACAAATGCAATAATCCATGGAAATCTTACAACTAAATGAGCAAGAACGCCACTGGGCTTGCGATGTGGATGAATTGTGATAGGTTTTTTAATTATAATGTGTTTGTGTAAATAGTGATTAAGGCTCTAAAAGTGCGATTATACCCGAACGAAACACAAACTGTGCTTCTTAAAAAGCACTTTGGATCCTGCCGTTTTGTCTGGAACTATTTTCTTGAGATCAGGAACAGGTACCATGCAGATCACAGGAATGAAGAGAAGAAGGGTCTAACTGCTTTCGATACCATGAAAATGCTCACCGAACTCAAGAAAGAAAAGGACTGGCTGTATGAGATCAATGCACAAAGTCTCCAGCACTCTCTTGTAAAACTGGACATGGCATTCAAGTCATTCTTCAGGTATAACACAGATTATCCCAATCTCCGTTCAAAGAAGGATAACCAGTATTTCATCGTGCCATCCGGTTTCAAGGCAGTTGAAAACAGGATGATCATTCCAAAATTCATGGAAGGCATTGAATACAGGGACAAGACCGCAATCCCAGTTGAGATAAAGCAAGTGGTCATAACAAAGGATGTTAATCGTTATTATGCATCTATACAGTACGAATTCGATGAAACGCCGGAGAAAGGAAGCGGTACAGCAGGCATAGACATGGGCATAAAGTCGTTTGCAACCCTGTCGGATGGATTGCAGGTAGAACCGTTGAACTCATACCGCAGCATGGAGAAGAAGCTGAAGAGGCAGCAGAAGAAGTTATCGAGAAAGAAGAAAGGATCAATGAACAGAAGAAAACAGATCGTGAGAGTGCAGAAGATACACCAACAGATAAGGGATACAAGAACGGACTTCAACCACAAGGTATCAACGGCGATAGTCAAGCACTATGGTACCGTTGTGGTTGAGAACCTGAACACATCGGGCATGATAAGGAATCACCATCTTTCAAAGAGCATAACAGATCAGGGATGGTCACAGTTCAAGGGAATGCTTGAATATAAAATGGAATGGAGAAATGCCGAACTCATTGAGATCGGCAGATTCGATCCCTCATCGAAACTCTGTTCCCGTTGCGGAAACACAAAGCATGATCTGGAACTCTCAGTTCGGACATACCACTGTGATGCATGCAATCTCTCCATAGACAGGGATCTGAATGCAGCAATAAACATCCGTAACATCGGATTGATAAAGGTAGGGAAGGGCATTCCCG
>JAKAUD010000122.1 GCA_021827885.1 Thermoplasmata archaeon
CGATCTATCACCATAAAAAAGAGCGGATAAAGTCAAAACACCAATAACTATCAAAAAGATTTTTATCAAAACTATGCCCGTACTTCCCTTTAAACCAACCGAATTTTGACTCACGCTATCCTTATTTGGATACATGGTTTAAACTTAAATCTTGCCCCTAAAAATTAAGCACTGATGAAGGATTGTAATTCTCTTCCCGGCAAAATGCATAACTGCCTTCCGATGAACCTGCGGATTCTGATGCTGGATATTCCGGATAATGATTTGAATGAGATATTTCAGCATGTGAAATTCCCACAAATAAAAAGAGTTAGAAACATATTTTAAGATGAACCATCCTCCTGATACAATTCTGGAGTTTTAAAAAAAAGGTGGTTGGAATATCAATCTCTTATCTCTTTTTCAGACAAAATATATGTCAGAACAACCAGAAACGTAGCCAAAAGACCAAGGTACAGAAGGTATAACAGAACCGAGTGTGTCTGTGAGGATGTCAGGTTTCCATAAAGCAAGACTGTCCTTATCGCTTCAGAAGACCATGAAACTGGATTATATTCGGCAACAGTTCCCAGCCATGATGCCATCAGCGCCTTAGGAAATAAGGCGAAACTTGCAAAAATTAATGGCAGATTTATGAGGTTGATAATCCCAAAAACAGTTTCCATCTTCCTGAGCCTGATGGCTATTATGCTGAATAAGGAAGAGAATGAGAAGGCTATGAGGACAAGGGCTACTACTATTACAAAGACATCAAAAACATTAAACCCTTTTCTTAGAACGAGCCCGTTTGGGATGATCAGCGCTGCCGCAATGAGAATTACTGCCTGAACTAGGATCCTGAATGTGCTTGATAACACTTTTGAAAATACTATAGAACTCCTGCTTATGGGGGATACAAGAAATCTTGACATGGGACCAAGCCTTCTGTCCCAGATGATGTTCACTCCCGCAAACATTCCAGTGAACAAGCTGGTTGTGGTAAGGATTCCGCCTATGATGAAAGTTATATAGTTAGGTGCCGGGTAAAAGGGACTTAATGGGGAATTTACGCCTGCCGTTCCAAGCAATTTCGCCAGGTCGAAGGCGCTCCCGAATAAAACTATCCAGAATATGGGTTGAATTAACCCTACAAAGAAAAACACTGGGTTTCTGTACCACTTCTTTAATTCCCTGACTGTCAACGGGATCAAGCCACTCATCTTCTCATCCTCCTCATTGTTAAAGCCTGCTTAAACGCGGATTCACCGCTATCTTCTCTTATCTCATTGCCGGTTAATTTAAGGAATACCTGATCAAGAGATGGCTTTTGCACGGACATTTTCATTGGCGTTATACCTTTCTTGATCATGAAATCCATAAGAAGCGGCAGATCCGAATCTGCATCCTTAACTGTTAATCTGATCTCTTTTCCGTTTATTGCAGGTTCTTCAAGGGAACCCGAGAATTCGGCAACCGTCTTCAGAGATTCTTCATCCTTTGTTTCCACTATTATGGAATCTCCTTTCAGAGAAGCCTTCAGTTCTGCCGATGTTCCGATAGTTATTATATTTCCATGATCGATAATGCATATCCTGTCAGATAACTCATCTGCTTCCTCGAGATAGTGTGTTGTCAGGATGATAGTCACACCGAGATCTTCCCTGACTTTCTTGATATAATCCCACATTTTCGCCCTTGTTTGGACATCCAGCCCCAACGTGGGTTCATCCAGAAAGAGTACCTTTGGCTCATTCACAAGACCCATGATCAGTTCAAGCCTCTTTCTCATTCCACCAGAAAATGTTCTTACGTAATGTCCCCCAACATCTCCCAGATCCACAAGATTAAGCAATTCTGCTATTTTCTTGTTTGATGGAACTTTGGGAAGATCATAGAATCTTGCAATCATCCTGAGATTTTCCACTGCTTTCAGATCCTCATCCGCGGTGAGATCCTGCGGTACAACTCCTATGTTTCTCCTCACTCGAAGTGAATCCTTGACGATATCGTAACCCATTATACTTGCACTGCCGGATGTAGGTGTTATTGAGGTGGACAGCATCTTTATGGTTGTTGTCTTTCCAGCCCCATTGGGACCAAGAAAGCCGAATATCTCTCCCTGCTTTATCTGGAGGTGGATGCCCTTCACTGCCTGTATATTCCCAGGATATGTCTTCGTCAGGTTTTCTGTTTCAATAATATAATCAGTCATTTCTTAACCTCTTTTTGATCTCGTTTAATTTTTCTTCTATGGAATTGATTTGCTTTTCAGCGCCATCCGCTGAAAGGTTAGAATCCAGGATGAACATCAGTTCTGAATTTATATTTTCAAGTATTGATTCAATATCATCAGGATTTGTTTTGCTGTAGAAATACCTTATTTTCTGGAAATGTTTATCTATAGTTTCCTTTCCCTTCGCCGTTATTGAGTACCTATTAAAATCGTCACGGGTGACAAATTCAGCTTTTTCCAATTGTGATAGCAACGGATAAATAGAACCCGGGCTGGGTTTCCACCATCCCATTGAATTTTCTTCGATTTCCTTAATTATTTCAGATCCATTCAATCTTCTCTGGCTAAGGATATTCAAAACCCAGAATCTCAGGAGCCCATGCTTCTTCATGCCACCGTATGTTGAGGAATCTTCCACAGGAATCGCAATTCGATATTTTGGGAAATTATATAAGAATATCGATTTCCGATAATTATTCAAGTCGTGAATATCATCTTATTGATCAGGAATGATGGTATTAATACAAGTAGAATAAATTAAACGGTCTTTCCCCAAGTAGGGAGCATAGGAATATTTATTAACCTTCTAAATAATATCAGACATTGTCATACAGAGGATAGAATAAAATGAGAATCTCCAAATTAATAGCATACAGCGCGTTTTCCTTGATAGCAGCATTTCTCGTTGTGTCTTCTGCTTCCATATATGTGAGCACAGCAGAAACTGCCCAGGCCTTGTCAGGGAACGTGAAGTATGTTAATCTAAGCGCACCACAGCCCTACGTTGGCGTATGCCTTAATGGCCAGGCAAAGGGCATAGTGCCTTCTTCAATAACAATACTTAACCAGACTATAACACTGAATCCCGGTCAAACAATTTCTAAAATGCTAAGGGTGCCCTTAGACATCGGAAATCTTTCAAAGAAAGGGTTTCCATTCGAATCCTTTTCAATTGTTATATCTGATGCAATCAGTGGGATTTTATCTGTGTTGAACATAACATCATACAGGGGAGGACTTACTCTGAATATGCCTGCGATAATTTCAAATATTTCTTCTCCGAAGATGAGCCAGGAAAACAATTCACCGGGAAAAGCTCTGCTGTCAGTTGGTTTGAGATTTCTAATTCCCATCTTTTTTGATGGAGCCAAAATGCTGGTTTATTCCGGCTCACAAATCATAGGAAACATGAGTATCGGTTCCTCAGGTGGTATCAATCCAGGAAATTACAATCTCACTGGGCTAATTAACATTCCAAAGGGGCAGACAATAACAGAGACATTGCAAAATTTATCATTTTCAATTGGCGGCTTAAAATGGTGATTCAAGGTTCTTCTTTATTAATTCCGGAATCTCACTCAGTTCGCCTATTTTATGATCAAAGAGCTTGATATTTGTCTCTCTTCCATGGGTAACAAGAATTGCAGGGATCCCCAGCTTTCTGGCAGGAATCATATCATTGATTGAATCTCCAACTGCCATCATATATTCAATAGGTATCCCAAGGGTTTTAGCGGCGAGGAGGTAAGATTCTGTTCCAGGTTTCCCGGAAGAGACATCATCAATTGTTACCACACTTAATCCTTTCAGATCAAGCTTGTTAACAAGCTCACGCCTTGATGACGTCACTATTATTGATCTTATCCCAATCGATTTGAGAGTTGATATAGTCGGGGTAAAATCTTCATAAATAGAGATGTTCTTAAGCATGTCAAGAAAATATTTTTCCTCAAGTTTTTCCGTAAGTTCAGGATCACTGGAAAACTTTGATGCAAGAACCAATCCCGGAAGGCCTATGAGCGGATTGATATCAGAATCATCAAGATATATGCCCTGATCGGCGAAGGACATTTTCCACGCCTTCACCCTCTGCACAAATGAATTGAGGATAGTTCCATCAAGATCAAATATAACGCCCTTTATCATGGAATTTCAGTAAAGTGATCTGCCAATTATATGTTTTTCATCAAGCAAGGGAAAGTTTCCCATGGAACACACTTTGCATGAATCCCTCCTGGAAGTTTGTACCTTTATCATAGTTACTGCCTTTGAGTCATAGAAATAAATGCAATCATCCAGCAGGCTATATTTATAATAATTTACAAGAATGGACACACCCAATATTGAGGCAAGCGATGGAACATAAAATTCTACGTTATCATAAGAACAATTTATCGGAGTCAGGTTCTGCCCCTCAGAAAGGCAGTTAAGGCATGCAGTCCTGCCAGGCACAATCAATTTCAGTTCGAGGCTGTTTTCAAGGCTCGAAGTCATAAGCCACGGTATTTTCAGGCTGGCCGAAATTTCATTGATCAGGTTTCTTGTAAGAATTGAATCTGTACAGTCAATGATCAGATCGCAATCCCCGACAATTGCGCTGTAATTCAGGGAATCAAGATATTCAGGGATCGCTTCAATTTTGGCAAATGTTCCCTGACTCCTGATTATACTTGTCATTGCGATTGCTTTGTTCCTTCCAATATCACTATTTCCAAAAAGTACCTGCCTCTCCAGATTGGTATGCTCAATTATATCTCCGTCAACTATTTTTATCCCGCTTACACCGTGATGGGAAAGGAGAAGTGATACAAGGCTTGAGTTCCCCCCTGCTCCAATAATACACACATTTAACTTCTCCATTTCGTGGCTTTTTAGAGACATACCGGTTCCTCCACAATAGAGCATTATTTATCTTATTATTGTTCTCATGTAGCGGCGATGAGCCTTATGGTGCGTTGATAATTTTGCTGGCTATAGCGTGAATGTACACTCATTTCGATGTGGGATTCTGAGAATATGTCTATAATAAATCTTCGCTAATCTACGCTTTTGAAGGAAGTAAACCATAATAACTCTAACACATAAATAATAGTCTAACATTGTATTCTAATGAAAGCTGCATTCTTGAAAGAAATAGGAAAAGATCTGGTGATAGAGGATTTTGCGATCCCTGAACCACTCGATGAACAGGTAACAATTGAACAGGAAATTACTGGCATATGCTATCGGGATATTCTCGAAAAGGAAGGATTTTTTCCCAGAATGAAACCGCCAATAATCCCTGGTCATGAAATCTCAGGAAAAATCATCAAAGTTGGAAGAGGAGTCAAGGATTTTAACGTTGGGGACAGGGTATCCAGCTTAATTTATGAACCATGTGGATCATGCGAACAGTGTGTATCCGGACGCGAGAATTTATGCCCAAGGAAGAAAACATATGGGGAAAATATCAACGGTTCATATTCCAGATGCGTCAATGTTTCACAAAAAAGTCTTGTAAAGGTGCCGGATGGAGTGCCAAGGGAACTGGCAGCAATTGCCGCATGCGTTACCGGAATGGTTTACCATGCCCTGAACACAGTGGGTGATGCAGGGTATAATTCCCGGGTATTAATCACAGGGGCAGGAGGTGGCGTAGGTTCCCACGCAATCCAGGTAGCCAAGGCCATGGGTTCACAGGTTATCGCTGCGACAAGCTCTAAGTGGAAGGAGAAGACACTTTATGAACTGGGAGCAGATTTTGTTATAGAGTCTTCAGATGGATTTGACAAGGAAGTGAAGAAAATTTGGCCGGAAGGCTCTGAGATAGTGCTGGAAAACACTGGCAACGCAACCTTCAGTTCATCTTTAAGATCGCTCTCTTTTGGGGGAAGGCTCATAATAATCGGAAACCTTGAACCGACACCTGTGCCTCTTCCCTTAGGAATGATAATACTTAAAGGAAACAGGATTGAAGGGAGCATAAGCTCTACAAGGAATGACCTGAAAAGGGCCCTTGAATTATCGAAGAGTGGAAAGGTGAGGGAGGTGAAGCACGATTTGAGGAACCTGGAAGATGTCAACAGTGCCTTCACTGACATAAAGCAGAGGAAAAACATAGGCCGAATTATGCTCAAATTGGATTGAACACAAGTAATTTCATTTATTGATATAGTACAACATCTTGGTGTGTCTGTAATATTAGCATGGAGTTGGTTGGTTTCTTCATTGGTTCAACCTCACACGCCGAGTTTAAATTAATTGTTATTGGTTTCTGAACGTATAGAAAAGAGGATTGTGGCCTATAAATTTATTTTCCTTGGTTAGTGATTCTTATGAAATCATTTGCGTATATTATGACAAAAATGTTGATTACCCAAGGGATAAAGGATGGAGCCAACGCATCAAACGTGATAGTTAACCAAATATATCCTAATATTTGGAGAACACTTATAACGTAAATCATGTTTTTCTGGGGAATGATTATTACGGTCAATGGCACTATCAATAGAACTAAAGCTATAAATAAGGCATAATGATCGATTTGAGTTGGTTCGCTACGTCCATTGTTAACCAAAAAATCAATAATTGAAGTGATTATTGTAAAAATAAGGGATATATAGATAGATATTTGCAATTTTTTTCTTGCTGATTTTATGCTTTCCACATCAGTTTTCAATATAATTCACCTTAATCAACTAACTATACACTCAGTGAAACTTTCTTGCCCGGAAAAGGATCCATTAGTTGGAGTGATATCACTCCATAGAGTAAGTGGATTAGATGGTCCAGATGCAAAAATAGGAATAGTGATACATCCGGTTAAGGCGCCTGAATTTGATACGGTAATACTTACTTGTGGATAGGCAAACCAGTTATCATCATAGCCAAGGGGAAATACACCATAAAAAAAGGCTTTAGCATACACAGTCCTTTCTGTAGAACTTTGAGCACTTATCCCTGAAGTTGATGATTTAAGCCACCAGTTATTAAATCTTGAATCGGCGCCAAAACTAGGGCTTAATGAAATTGAACCGTCAAATTTAGAATTTCCGCATATATATTGTGTAATGCCTAGTCCGATATGCCAAACATTATATTTGGTAGCGCTGTTGTCTTTCTCTTGAAGTGAAAGCGAACCAGATACGACATACGATCCAAACCCGCCTGAACCAGGAGGGCCAATGATAGTCGATTTGGTTATATTTGATGTATTACTCCCAAGATGATTCGGTGGGTAATATTCTGGAAGAAAGAAGTAGTACTTCCTTTCTTTCACAGAAAGCAATTGATTAGGTGATTTTCCTGATATGATGTGTGAATGAAGTAAAATTATCTTAAGGCTATAATTTTCTCTTGGGATCCTCATAAAAATATGATTTATCATTCCGTTTCTCTCGGTTACATGTCTTATTACCTTTAAAGCTGAATTGTTGGGAAGCCTAATTGAGTCGGTACCTTGATTCCTCGTAGAAAATAAAGTATCATCAATACTTACAATTTTCCTTGATTGTAAGTGTCCGTCAAAATACTCTATTATGAAAAAGGATGTTGAATTATAATTATAAACTGCGACATTTATTGCCTGTTTAATAGATCCTGTTTTGATTTTATAAGAGAACTTACCAAATAAGAAATTTGCATTACTACAAGTTATAGCTTGAGTTTTGGAACTATCTCTTCCATTCATTACATTTTCATTATGCATTGATAAATTACTAATCGGACCATTTTTATAGGCAAACGTGGTATTTTTAATGTATTGTGATTCAACCGGTACAGTTGTATATTCATTCTGAAGAGGTTGGGCAAGTGGTACTTGATCAATTTGATAGACGAACCTCGCATTTTCGCTGTAATAGGTTTCCACAGGTGAAGAAACATGTTCATTATTAAAATGCTGGACAAGAGGTATTGCCATCATTGCAGTTATCATCATGATTGCAATGAGTTTAAGCGCCTTGAATCCGTTCTCTCTCTTTCTAACATTATTAAATACATTATG
>JAKAUD010000228.1 GCA_021827885.1 Thermoplasmata archaeon
TCGCTATCTATTTCGTTATCTAAATATATCTGACTCTCTTGCTTATTTAGGGCGATTATGTTATCATATGATAACAATATTAAAACTGACGAAGCCATGACCATCTCATAAATGATCTGACTGGATGGTTTAAAGATAGAATTGTTTTTAAAAAGATCTAGTTTGTCATGGACTTCCTTTATGAAAAGGAGCCTCCTTGTCTTAATTTTTCTGTAAAAATCCCTTTTTGTGCTATCTGAGTTTATAACTTCATTGAGCTTTAACTGCATAAGTGCTTCCACTACGATGTTTTTCTCGGGAGTTACCATAAATGCATCATTGTCGTATCCATCCCTATAATTTTTCAATAAAGATAGATAATCTTTATTGGTCTCAAAGGTTTCCAAAACCTTAATTAGATTATTCATCAAGTTTTCATCTATGAACTTAATAGTTTTTGACTTATCTATGAAGGAAAGAAGGATTAGGATTTCAATCTTATCTAATATATCTTTCAACGCCACATTATCCGGGGTATTTTCGCCTAATTTATTATTCAGCAATTGGTTAAGTTCGTTCAATGATTCCTTTATGGATCTTGAATTTGTGAAGTCGTCAATAATTTTTTCCAGCGTACTAAAGCGAACGCTACCTTTTAGTTTTTTATTCTCATGAGATAAAAAAGCAAACGTTTTCAGCAAAACAATACTCTTAGGCAAAAGCACTGTATCGCCTATTTTTCCTCCATTTTCTTGATTTAGAAGGAATTTCACCTGGCTTATTATCTGGTGCTCATAGGTGAGATCATCTATATCCATCTACTTACAAATGATAACTCTTGGTACTTTAATAAATTTGCCTATTTATAAATGTTTATATTTAAATGAGATAATTGATATTGAAGCTTCCCTGGACTGATGTTAGAAATGTTATATTTTTTTCCTTCAAAGAAACAGGTTCTATTTTTGTTATATGTTTAATAGAGTGTACTCTATAAATTCTTTTCTTAGAGAGCCATACTACATTCTTAATATCGTTCTCAGAGATGTCTTCATCTTCTGGATAAAGTATACTTACGTATGTGCTGAACAACTGTGGATAAAGTGATTGTTCTGTTGCGACCTTTATGACTGCCATATTTTTTCCTATTACTTTATACGGTATTTTGAGTTCCCTTTCCGTGTTATATAAGAAATTATCAGCAAATCCCAGCATTCTTGTGCTTATATAGTATACCCTGTTAATTAATATTCCTTCGTTTTTAAGAGTGTCTATTAGTTTCATCATACTCTTTCTGTTGATCTCTTTCGTTACAACTATATTGAAATAGAAAGGATCCATTTGGTTATCACTGACTGTTGTATTGCCTTTTTTGATAAATTTGCCCGCCTCCTCCACATCAAATATATTAAAATAATTCCTTCCTGAAAATACGTTAATGTTTTCTGTGCTTGTCAAAGTTTCAATCATGTAATCTATATTTTCAGACATTATGTAGGAAACCGTAAACAGTTTTCTGTATTTTCTATCCGATTCGTTTAAAATAGAGTCTGCGTCAATGTAGATGAATCCTGCTATTTTTTCATTGACAAAGTGATCTGGGCTAAGGTACAGGTCATGAGTTTGCGTTTTTTTATAAATCTCCATTAAAACCATATTAAAGGCATATGAACTGGAAACTTTTCCATTTAGAATAGTACCATCTATTTTAATATGTTGGAATGGGAGTCCATGGTTAAGAAAATATTCCTTTGAATCCATGTAGAACTGATTATCGCTATTCCTTATTAAAATTACATTAATGATATTTCTATTTTTATTTGGTGAATTTGGAATGGAAGTATAATTATAAGCATTATAATTCTCATTTACATTTGAACCATAGGCTTCTAACTTTCTAATGAACAAATTAGCTGACGAGTTTTTATCGCTTATAGTATTAGTAAGATCAACCACTCTAAAAGAAAAGGGCTTAATTTCAGCTATTTTATTCAAAATCATATTTATATTATTTGAGAAATCTTCGTAAGTGATCGCATTCTGGTTAAAATTTACTAACCACTTGTTCGTATCTATTTTATTTTCATTACTATATGAAAAAGCATAAAAATTGATGTCCTTTCCACCGACGCTTAATTGCATGGACATCCCTAATTTCACTTTGATGGTTTCAATGTCATTTGTTGCAATTGCTCTTACTTCGTAACCCTTCATGTATCTATATATGCTCGGATTTCTAAATATGGGTCTGAATGAAATGAAAAGTTTCTTCAAATTTCCTATCTTTTTTTCATTGAGTATTATCCTCCAATGGATATTCGTATTTATTGAAATATCGATATAGTTTTCCTTAAGGCTCTTTCCGTATTTATTCGTGACAACAACTGTTTCAGCCTTGATACCTTTCGATTGAAAATAATTTAGTAAGTTAATGTATATTTCTCTTCTATTTATCTTGTGATTATGTTCAAGATCATCAGAGATATATAGCGTTGCAAAGTCATCAGGCATTTTCAGCACCTCTTATGAGAATTCTATTTCTATTTACAATCATTCTAATCTCACTCCGCAATGCTTACAGAATATTGCATCGGATTCATTGCTTGTATGGCAATTCACGCAAACTTTTGCCTTCTCTTTATAGTGCATCATCATCTTCTGGACATGCGGATATGTCCATGCTGCCTTCACATGCCAGCAGTCATATGAATCGTCATGTTCGCACCACAGCCTGAATTCCCCATTTCCGTTCCTCTTCACATAGATGTTGAATATCCTTGAAGGCTTGCCTGGCCTGACTTCCTCTACTGTGATGTGATCGTCCATTACATTGATGTGGAACAGAAGATTGAGATGCTTTGCCATCTCTGCCTCTTCATCTGTCATTGTGAGTTCTCTCCATTTATTCATTATTATCAATCTCTTTTATTTTTTGACAATATATATATTTTTCAAGGCATCGCATAATTTATGTTCCTCTATTGAATCATGCTACTGCGGAGAAGTAAATTAAGATTTGTAACAGCCAATGAAAGCAGAGTTTACTTAAATCTTTGCTTAATTTTTTGGCTCCATAGTTTGTTTTCTCCAAGAAGGGTATTTATACCATGTTCTTATAATTTGAACATGATTTGCCCATCCTGTAAAAATGAAAGCCAACTGAACTTTCTAAACCAGTGGGGTTTTGCACAATTCACAGTTAAGAGGTTTGAATGCACGAATTGTAAGGAGAGATTCAATTCTTATGAACAAAAAGGGGAGATAAAATTCACTATACCTCGTTATTAGTAGGAAAGTGATTGCATGGTTCAAACTTCGTTTAGAGTAAAGGAAGATAAAATCGAAGACCAGACACTGAACGCGTTTCGGGATTTTTTATTTAATCAGTTCAAAGAGCTTGTTTTAGAAATACCTGACCGAGTCAGACTTCAGGAGATTATTAGGGGACGCACATTAATGCGAGATGATCTGCGACACAGAACCAAACCTGAGGATGCAACAGAAGATATCCTCATTACCCCCATTTTAGAATTCTTGGGTTATAAGCAGAATGTATCGTACTTTAGGAGGACGGGTTCCAATTCGGGACAGAGCAGAAAGGAATGTGACTATACTTTATTTGTAGATCAAGAAAAAATTTTGGTTGAATCAGAACCTTTGGGAAAAAATCTTTTCAAGGTTGGTGTCGGTGTCAAACAGTTAGCTGGTTATCTGGACATCCGGTCATTTAACTCTGAGATTGGGATTGCCACTAATGGCCTCAACTGGGTGCTGGTAAAGTATAATGTTGAGAAATTTGGCGTTGATGTTATCGATCAGATTGATCTTCTTTCTTTTTTACAGGAATTTCTTGGAACAAAACCACTAGATAACACTTCAGCTATCTTGGAGAATTTCTACAGGACCTTCTCGAAGCAATTCATTGTTGAAACAGCAAAAGAATTGGAAATAACTTTAGATATTTCCAAGAAAAATGTAAGTAGAAAATTTTATAATGACTATATAAAGTTAGTTTTCGGGGTTGAAAATAACGGGGAACACTCTTACTGCCTCATAGACGGAATCCAAGGGAGCGGACTTACCGAGGTTCAGAAGCGGAAATTCGCAATAACACTGATGAATAGATTGATTTTCATTAAGTTCCTTGAGGATCGAGTACTTACAAGAAACAATTTGCTAAAAGACCTCTTGGACAATTACAATAGCCTTAAGGAAAAGGAAAACACTCTGAACTTTTATGACACCTATCTAAAAAAGCTTTTTTATAAAGTATTCAATACAAGTATAATCAAAAGGGATTATGAGGTATCTAACTCTCCTTTTTTTTCAGATTTGCCGTATCTTAACGGTGGTCTCTTTAGGGAGAGCTTCCAAAACGAAGGAAATATTAGGGTTGAAGACGACATATTGATCAAAATCATTAATAGTCTACTACTGGGGTATAGCTTTAGTATAATTTCTCAAAAAGCGACTGAGTATTCATCAGAGACTGAGAATATTCTTGATCCCGATATTTTAGGTTATGTTTTCGAGAAAACTATCAATTTTTTAACGTCTCCAGGAGATAATGCTAGAAAGCAGAAAGGTGCTTACTATACACCAGAGCAAATCACTAATCATATGTCAGAGAAGGCCATATTTTATAAAATTTTAGAGAAAATAAAGGAAGGGCTATCAGATTCAAATTGGACTGAATCTGACATATCGAAGTTGAGTACTATTGCCGAAGTAGCAACAATGAACAATATGCATGAAGGAACAGCAAAGAACATTCTAAAGAGGATTGATGAATTGAAAGTGGTTGATCCGGCTTGTGGTAGTGGACATTTCTTAACAGCCGCCTTAAAACTTATTGTTTACATTAGAAAAACCATCGCAGAGAAAGCCGGTTTATCCGTTGACTTGTATGAGCTTAAAAGAAGTACAATTAGCCTTAACCTTTACGGGATAGATATTGAAGAACCTGCTGTAGAAATAGCTAAGTTAAGACTTTGGTTATCACTTATTGAAGAGGTTGATTCTGAAAATGTGAATTCTATAAAGACACTTCCCAATATTGAATACAACATAATCTTGGGTGATAGCTTAATAGGCTGGAATGGTGAGTCACTTATTCAAGGAACATTGGGTGAAATTAGGGATGAAAGATTAATTGGAATTTTCGAAGGCTTAGAAGTTTACTTTGCTGATGATCCAATCGGGTGTTCCCGTCTAGATAAAGTAAAAGAACATTTGTTTAAGGAGCATCCCAAGGTTAAAGACCTAACAATTGCTTACTCTAATTTAAAGCAAATGTACATTATAGAGCAAGGAGAAAGGGCGGTAATCATTAAAAGGATATTAGAAACAATTAGGGCTAAGATTTATGCTTTTATCAACCCTATTTTTGAAGAATATATTAACAGAACCTATTTTAATCCGGTTAGATCGAACCCTAACAGGCCAAAATTCAGAGTGAATAATGGGATTCACTGGACTCTAGATTTTACTGAGGTATTTGATAATGGGGGTTTTGATGTTGTGATTGGCAATCCTCCTTATGGATTCAAATTTGAGCAGATTAATAGAGATTATCTTAGAGCGAGATTCGTGAGCAGCTCAGAGAATGGAAACTCTGCAATGATGTTTATCGAAAGAGCCTTGGAACTTTTAAAAGAAAATGGCTACCTTTGCTTTATAGTTCCAAAATCCCTTGCTTTTGCTCAGGTTTGGGAAGAAGGAAGAAGAATTGTTGTGGAACACCTTAGTTGGACTATAGATGTGAGTAAGGCATTTCTAGATGTTAAGCTAGAACAGATGATTATCGGCTTGTTGAAAAACAGTCATTGCCTCACCTACGAGAACGAGAGAATAGATTCGCATGCTGTAGTGACTCTCGAAAAAGAAGTGCTGGAAAAAACTGGGACTATCTTATTTAGTGGTTCTAAGGATGAAATTAATATTCTCAAAAAGATGAATGCTTCAGGACGTTACTTTCGAGACATATCGACTACTAGGAGAGGACTCCCCCTTCAATCCTTTTTAACAGATTCTAAAACAAATTTTCCTGTAGTGATGGGTAGAAATATTTCCCAATACAGAATAGAAACACCCGGTCAGTATTTACCCAATGACACAATTAAAGACCAAAATCCGGAGGTCTTAGATTTTCTCAAAAACGCCAAGGTAGTTTCACAAAGAATAGTTGCACATATTCAGAACCCTGTTCCACATTTGGTAATAATGAGTGCAGTTAATGAAAAAGGTCTCCTCACTATTGATACGGTTGAAAATACGATGATTACAAATAACCAGTATTCGGCATATTTCTTGGTGGCATTGCTCAATTCAAAAATTGTCGCGTGGTATTGTTATAGATTTGTGTTTTCTAATGCGATAAGGTCTATGGACCTCGATGGTTATTACATTGGAAAAATCCCTTTACCTTCTAGCAATAAATTCATAAAGGAAATAAATAGTTTCATTGAAGAAAATCAAGAGATTTTTGAAGCTTATGGTCTAACCACTATATCAGATGAAAAAATAAATAAGAAAATTATAGAAATTGAGAAACTTATTGGCAAAGCGTATGGTCTTTCAGAAAAGGAAATTGAATTTGTGAACATTGAAAGGCTTTCATTGACATAACCTTAAAACTTTCCTGCAGATGAGAATTCAAAAAAAATTGAAAGTTGAATAATCTAAGGTTAGTCTTTTAGGCACAATCACTTAACGAATTAGTATTTTCTCTCATTTACTCATTTTTTTCCTTTATAGAAACATTTTAGGGATTCCGGGCATGAACGGAAATATGGCACAAACAAATAAACTGAAATATACAGATGAACGAAAGCGGAATCAAATCGAATCAGAGCAGATGAAATCATGCGAGGTCATAAACCGGCAATGCACTTCACACAGATCTAATGGAAAGGAAGGAATGAAAGTATGAATAAGTTTGACCTGGAATTCCTGAACGGATATATCAAAAGCAGCTTGAGACTTGCAAGGAAGATAAAGAATGCTAAATCACTGGAGGAAGCAAAGAATTTTGCTTTTCAAATTGAAGAAAGGGCAATGCAGAAATTGGAAGAGACTATGGGAGATCTCTGATGCAATGGGAAAAGCTATAAGGACTTGATGACATATGTATGACAATAATGGCCATGATTAAAACCGAAATGATCGAATCCGATAGAGAAAAGAATAGAATGGCAGCCTTGAAGGCGTGGGAAACAATAAGACGACAGAAAATTGAAAAAATCAAAGCTGAAAACGAGAGCATTGATGACTATTTCTTCGATCCTGATATGAGGAAAGTTGCCTTTGGAACCTATAGGATAAATCCTCCGCTTATCAAACCATCAAAACTTACCTGGGTTGAGAAGGGCGGTGTTGGCAAAGAACTATCTGACGGGTGGTCCCTAAATTTTGCAGTTGGATGCACCCACGCATGCAGATTCTGCTATGTTGACAGCATAAACAAGAGGTATGGGAACAAAAGAGCTGGCCCTCTTGTCAACAGGGCATGGGGTAATTATTTCTACACCCCCGAAAACATTGATGAGGCAATTGAGAAAACCAACTGGAAGAAATGGGAAGGCATTGAAGTGATGATGTCTTCAACACACGATGCATATCTTCCTCAGCTTGCACCAGTTACAAGGAGAATTATAAAGGCTGCACTTGAAAATGGAGTTAAGCTTTGTGTTCAGACAAGATCTCCCCTTGTAAAGAAGGATTTTGACATTTATTCAAAATTCAAGGATCAGGTAAGAATACAGGTTTCCGTCGCAACAATGAATCATGAGCTTTCAAGGCTTATGGAGCCAAGGGTAGCAGGACCAGAAGCAAGGATTGAGATAATCAGAGAGGCAAAAAGGCTTGGTCTCAAAGCCGGTATAATTATAGCCCCTGTGATGCCGCCATTGAAGATTAGACCCTACCCTTCA